>NZ_JBHSPA010000063.1:72412-105040 GCF_042656245.1 Nonomuraea insulae | reverse complement strand
AAACAGCCAGGACAGCGAACGCCCAGCTCAGCAACTCACTACAAAAGAGCTACACCCAACTCAGTTAGTTATCCAACCTGCCCTGGTCGTGGCTTCATCAGGGGCGTGACCTGGAGAAAGTTAGCCAAGTTAGCTGGTTAGGCAGGTTAGATCGAAGTCTGTCAGCCCCTCGGAACGCAACCGTCCGGGGGGCTGACTCAACCTCACTCGCTCTCGTCCTGCTCAGAGAGGGCACGCCGCACGTCGGCCGGATCCAGCCGGGGCACATTGCCCGTGTTGGTCACCCTGACGCCGTGCTCCCGGGTCAGGAGGTCCCTCAGCTGAGAGCCGGTCAGGCTCTTGTACGGAAACCAGTCGGGCGCGAGCTGCCGCAGCAGGCCGGGCAGATCGGCCAACCTCACTCGATCGTCACCCATCACCGCGTCCAGGTCGGCCAGGAGGTCGCGTGACCCCTCGGCCTGCGGACGGTCGGGAACGCCCTGCATCGCAGCCATGGCCCGATCGATGATGGGTGTCACCTGGTCGTTCTCCTTGCTGATCGACAAGAAGTACACCTGGACGATGTCCGACCGCTCCCCGGTGAATCCCTTCACGATGGCCGTGCCCCGGTCCACGCCGGGAAGCAACTCGGTTGCCCTGTGACCGCCCCGGTAGGCACCAGCACCCAGCAGCGCATCATTGGCCACGTGGTCGCCGACCGCGAACGCCACCCCGTTCGAGCAGTTCCGCGTGACGTCACGCGGCATGCTGTCCTTGGTCGGGGCCTGGGTGGACACGATCAGGTGAATGCCACGCTTGCGGCCAAGACGGACGATGTCCTTCAGTAGTTCGGAGATCTCCTCGCCGTGCGTCTTGTGCGTGATGGCGATATGCGCCTCTTCAAGCAGGCAGATCAGCGGATGGAGACCGACTCCGGCGCTGGCCAACTTCCGCGTGACGGCAGGCTCCTGGTACTCGATCAGCAGCCCGCCTCGCGACTGCACCTCGGCATACAGCTCACGCAGGTGGAAGAGAATCCGCTCGATCTTCTCGTCTTCGGCTCCCATGACGTAGCGGGAGCACCGCCGCTTGAAGCACTCGAAGTCGAAGTTCGCGTCCGGCACCCAGATGCGCAGCTCGGCCGTGGGATCCAGAGCGGCACCGGCCATGATGACCCTGGCCGCACTGGACTTGCCCTGACCGGGCATGCCACCCGTGATGGTGTTGCGCTCCATCAACGGAGCGATCATCGGGTCTCCGCGAAGAGTCCGGCCGAACGGGACGCCCTTGAACACGTCGGTCGTCCCTGCGGTCAGCAGCGGATACGGGCCAGCTCCTTCGGCAAGAGCGCCCTTGTCGGCCACCCATAGATCGAGGATGCCCGCCTCGCTGCCGGTGGTCGGCCACACCTCCTTCGCCGCCCGATACAGCCCCGTGGCCAGGTCGGCACGACGCTGACCGAGCTTCTCGGCGGGCACGCCAGCGGGCAGCCGGAGCACGGCGTGCGTCCCACGACCGTCCCGCCGTGCAGGGACGATGAACTGCAGGGGCAACCCCTGCTTGAGGTAGGTGGTGATCTGCGGGATCCGCAACGCCCCCAGGGCACGGGCGATCGTGGTCTCGTCGATAGTCACGTCGATGTCGGCATCAGAGGCCGTGGCCAGCCAGGTCGGTGGCCTGCCTCGGCGTCGGCCTTCTCGCCATCCGCCGAGAACGGCGACGATGGGCAGACTGACCAGGAACGGCCACCACAGGAACGCCACGGCATCGAAGAGCCACCGGATCGTGCCGCCGACCCACCGAAACACAGCGCCGCCGTCCCCGCCGACCATCCACACCAACAGCGCGATGAGCGGGATGACCAAGGTGACCGTGAGCAGTATGGCCACGATCACCTTGAGCAAGCCGAAGACCACGTGCGGCATGTCCATGAGCCGGATGTGGCGCTCCCGGACGGCCAGGCCCTTCCTCTCAACCCACTCGGCCAGGCCCGCACGGTCGCCGGTCGCCTCGGCGGCTCGGATCTGTCGCCGGTACACACCCAACGTGAGAGCGTCCCAGGCTCGGAGCGTCCACGAGTGCCAGCCCTGCAAGACGGCGAGGGGATGAACGAGCAATCCCTTCGCCGCCGCGACCGCGCGCCGGGTCAGCCGGCGAATGCGCTGCACCTCCATCGTGCTGGTGGGTTCGATGACCTCGGCCTCGTAGATGACCGGCTCCAGTTCGGTGCTGGCGTCAGGTCGTGTCTCGTCCATGTCCCGCCCCGTTCGCGGAGGACCCGTTGAGGGACGGAGCAGGCTGGGAGCGGCCCTGTTCCACTTCGGCGATGATCTCTTCCGCCTCGCGCTGCTCCAGCCCCCACCGGTTCATGAGGGCACGGCGACCGACCCTCTTGTTGCCCGGCTGGAGGCTCTCTTCATAGGTGAGCCGTGCCGCCTCGAAGCGGTCCACCGGCAGAAGTGGCACAACCTGTGCCACTTCCTCAGAGGTCTCGGCGCAGCGGCACACGTGATCCGTCTCGGGGATGTCGGAGACGGTTTTCCGGCCGCTCCGCACCAGCCACATCAACAGCTCGTACGCCGCCACGAACGCCACCGGTGCAAGGGCGCTGAGCAGGCGTGATCCAGTCCCACCGGACCATCCGTGAGCCACGTTGGCCACCAGTGTGACCACGCCTCCAACGCCCAGCGAGGCCCACGCCAGGACCGGCACAGGCAGTCTCCGGCGCGAGCAGTAGACCATGACGAGCGAGGCCATCACGATCACGCCGTCGCTCATCGCCGGATAGAGCACAGCCATGTCGTGCCGCTCTCCGAGAGAGATCGCCAAGGCATAGAAGTGGTGGTACGAGACGTACGCGGCAGCCCCCGCGACGCCGAGCAAGATGGTCACCGCGACGCTCCGGATCAACCGGTCACCACGGGTCTCTGTGCCACTCGGAAGAGGGGGCAGTGGGGGTGGCACACGACGCGTGCGCGTCAGGGCGAGTCGGATACGCCGCCGCCACGAGGGCGGCGTGACGGTCTTCTCGTCGGTGAAGGGCTTTGAGGTGACGGCCATGCCAGGGCTCCTGACGAATTCTGCCGACTCTCTGTCCTTGGAGTGGCCTGGACCCTGGCTGACCTGGCCGACAAGGACGCCCCCGGTCGAGACGAGACCAACGCCGCCCTCGGCTTCTGGCTGGGCGTAAAGCCGTAGCTACCCCCACCCCGCAAGGAGAAGAGGAACCCCGCAACCCCGGCACCGCCCGCCATGAGACCGGGTCCCGACACACCCCTAGGAACTCTCATGCCCCACGCCCGTACATCAACCACCGACCACTCCCAGCCACACTCTGAACACTCCCAGCCACACTCCGACACCTCCTTGACCCCTGCACCCCCGGAGGACTCCTCGGCCACCGCAGTTTCGCAGGGCTGCTTGGCCTCCGCGCCCCTGGAGGGCTCCACGGCCACCGCAGTTTCGGAGGGCCGCTTGGTCTCCGCGCCCTTGGAGGGTTCCACGGCCACCGCAGCTTCGGATAACTCCTCAATCTCCGGATCCCTGGACGGCTCCTTCACCGCCCAGCCTTCGGACAGCTTCTCGACCAGCAGCGCGCCACCGGAAGGCCCTCACACGACGGCCACACTCGGAGAAGCCACCATGATCGTCGCTCTTCCTGCAGCGACCAGGACCACCACCCTTCCGGTGAGAGGCCCGACTCGCACTTTTCCCGCGCAGGGCCGGACCACCACACCTCCTGCGACGAGCGGGGCCCACGCAATCCCCACGACCAACGGAACCACTACATTCCCCACCTCCAGCGGAACCACTACGCCTCCCGCATCGGGCGGAACCACTACGCCTCCCGCATCGGGCGGGACCGCTATGCCTTCCGCATCGGGTGGGGCGACCACGTCTCCTGCGCCGGGCGGAACCACCACGCCTTCTGCGCCGGGTGGGGCGACCACGCCTTCTGCGCCGGAGGAGACCACCACGCCTCCTGCATCGGGCGGAACCACTACACCTCCTGTGCTGGACAGGGCCGCCACGTTTTCCACGTTCGCAGGCCCTCACGCACCTCCGGCGGCCGCGAGCCCGGCTCAAACCCGGGTGGCGGCACAGACCAGGATCAGGACACAAACCGAAGCCGAGGCCAGGGCCGCTCTCATGAGAGCCTCGGACGTTGGGGACACGATCATGGGCCGCCTGGTATCCCAACACGGAGCCCGGCAAGCCGTGGAGGCGATCCGCACCCGTACCCTCCCACCAGAGTTCATAGCCCGAGAAGCCCAGCAAGAACGCCCACCGGACCTGACCTCTCGCCTGAACACCTGGTACGCCCGCCTGGCCGCCGCCAACCCCGCAGCCGACATCGAAGCAGGTGAAAGTTGCGGCGCCCGACTGATCATCCCGGACGACCCGGAATGGCCCACCCAGCTGGATCAGCTAGGCATGAGCCGCCCCCTGGGCCTGTGGGCACACGGCACAGCGGACCTCCGCTTCTCCTGCCTCAAATCGGTGGCGGTGGTCGGCGCCAGAGCCGCCACCTCGTACGGTTCGCACGTCGCAGCCGAGTTCGGCATCGGCCTCAGCGAGTCAGGCTGGACGGTCGTGTCGGGTGGAGCGTTCGGCGTCGACGGGGCGGCTCACAAAGGCGCCTTGGCCGCCGGATCACCGACGGTCGTGGTCCTGGCCTGTGGTGTGGACGTCTGCTATCCGAGCAGCCACGACACCTTGTTCGCCGCGGTAAGAAAACAGGGCGTCGTGATCAGCGAGTGCCCACCCGGCGTCCACCCGACCCGAGCCCGATTCCTCATCAGAAACCGCCTGATAGCCGCCCTGTCCAGAGGCACAGTGGTGGTTGAGGCCGCCGTCCGCAGTGGCGCCCTCAACACGGCCACTCACGCCCTGTCCCTCAACAGACATCTGGGTGCCGTACCAGGCCCGATCACTTCAAGCATGTCAGCCGGCTGCCACAGACTCCTCCGAGAACGCAAAGCGGTATGCGTGACCTCACCAGAGGACATGATCGATCTCGTCGGCGTGCTGGGCGAGGACCTGGCCTCGCAAACCCGTGCCCCGATCTTCCCCAGAGACAAACTCAACGAGCCGACCAAAAGGGTTCTGGACGCGGTCCCGGCCCGAGGCGGAGCCGGCCCGGCCTCGATCGCGGTAGCGGCCGGCGTGGGCCTGGACGCGACGCTGAGCGCATTGGGTGGCCTGGCAGCCGCGGGCTACATAGAACGAACCACGAACGGTTGGCGCCTCCGCAAGCAAACAACCGCGTACCGCAAAGCCCCCGACTCCGCAGCCCTGGCGCCCCCGCCCACCCCCGAACCCGATCCCACCGACACCCCACCGGCCCCAGACGACTTCCCAACCCCCGAGATCGAGCGACGGCCCCACACGGTCTCGGAGCGCGACGACTTCTTGCGCGGATGACCACCCCTCGGCCCGGCGCAGCCGATGGATCTTCGCCCCACATCCAACCTGCGCTTGAACCCCCGTCTCGCCACCAACACGCCCTTCATCGCGACATGAGAAGCCGAGCGTCTCTCGCCGGCTGAGGGTCAGCATCCACCTCGTCGGCTGGGGCGATGGCGTGGAACGTTCATGGCGCAGCGGAGACCGCTCAGGGGCTTCGACGAAGGAGCTTTCAAGGAAGGACGGTTGGAGGGTGTGCCCGGTGCAGGGGGCGTCGGCTGTACGCAGCGATCCGCACGATGGAACGCACCAACAAAGTAGGAGTCACCGGTTCACGATCTGCTTTGGCTGGCGACGATCACACGCCAGACTGTTGTCTGCGGCCATCGTTCTGCTCTCCTTCGGTCTCGACTGGGCTATGTAAGGATCAAGCGATGGCCGTCACCATGTCCCGGCCTCACAGGTGACGTGACCGAGCCGCCAGCCTGCGGGCCACAACGTCCGGGCTTGAGACGCCGATCTAGGATGCAGGCTCGCACTTGGCTTGAGGTGCAGGCTCGCACTTGGCTTGAGGCGCGGGCCCGCGCTTGGCTTGAGGTGCGGGCCCGCAATTGGCCTGAGGTGCGGGCCCAGTACTGGTATACGGCGGGGGCCCGGGCCTGGTCTGTGGCTCGGGCCTGGGCTCGGACTGCGGTGGGGGCTCAGAGTTGATCTATGGTGCGGGCCTGGGCCTGGACTGGGGGTCGGGCTCGGGGCCGGTATGGGGCTCGGGGTCGGTCTGAGAGGCGGGGGACGATGCCTCGATCGGGAACAGGATTGGGCTGAGCAGGTATTGGGCGCGGTCGGGTGAAGAGCGGTTGGCCAGGCGGGGTGCGATGGCGCTGCGCAGCTCACCGATCAGTTCGTGGAGTTCGTCCCGGCTGAGCCAGATCGCGTGCTGCCGATATCCGACCAGGTCATTCACCGGGTCAGCGTGATCGCGATTGAGGTAGGCGTTGAACTCGGCGAGCAAGATGGCCATGGCCGTCGCGAATCCGCTCCGATGATCGTCGGGCGACAGCGATTTGATCGCGGCGTCGTCGATCACCGCGAGGTCCTGACGTAGGCGGTATCGGCGCTCCACCGCTCCCCGTACCCGCCGTTCGTCGGCCACCTCCAGGACTCCCTCGGTCGCCAGAAGGTCGATATGCCGGTAAAGCGTGGCCTTGGAGACATCGGGGATCCGCGCGCAAAGCTCGGAGGTCGTCAACGTACGCCCTCCGCGCATCGCATGGACGACGCGCAGCCGTACCGGGTGTGCAAGGAGTTCCAAAGTGTCCACCGTCCAATGGTCTCACATGTGCTACCTTTCTCAAGAATGAGATTAGTGGAGGTGAGCCGTGGGAGCCGATCCGATAGAGGTCGCCGTCGTGGTTGTCGAGATGGCGTGTGAGGGGCGCTTTGGCGAGATCGAAGATCTGTTCGCTCCGCCGCTGCGCGAAGTCGTGTCCGCGCAGACGTTGCAGATCGCGTGGACGGCCGAGGTCGCCAGGCGCGGCCCGGTTTCTGGCGTCGGGCAGCCGGTGGGCCAGTCGGTCGACTCTGGGCTGGTACGGGTGAGCGTTCCGGTTATGTGTGAGCAGGGAGGAATGACTCTGGTCACATCGATCGATCCCGCTGGCAAACTGCATGGGCTGCAGCTCGCGCCCGCAGCCACGAGCCCGTGGACCCCGCCGTCCTATGCAGCGCCGGAAAGCTTCGCCGAGCAGGAAATCACGATCGGTTCCGATCCGCTCGCCGTACCGGGCACGCTGAGCCTGCCGCATGGCGACGGGCAGCGGCCGGCCGTCGTGCTCCTGAGCGGAGGAGGGCCGTTCGACCGCGACGAGACCAGTGGGTCGAACAAGCCGCTCAAAGACCTCGCATGGGGGCTGGCGAGCCGGGGCGTGGCCGTACTGCGGTTCGACAAGGTGACTCACACACACGGTCACGTGGTGAACGCGCCCGACTTCACGATGACCGGCGAGTACGTACCGCATGCGGTCGCCGCCGTACACCTTCTCCAACATCAGCCGGGAGTCGACCCGGCGCGGGTGTTCGTCGTGGGGCACAGCATGGGAGGCAAGGTCGCTCCGCGGGTGGCGGCCGCCGAACCCTCCGTCGCCGGTCTGGTCATCCTGGCGGGCGACACGCAGCCGATGCACCGCTCCGCTGTACGCGTAGCTCGCTACCTCGCCGCGCTGGGGCCCGACGTGATCCCGCAGGCCATGGTCGAGGAGATCACGCGGCAGGCCGCGATGGTGGACAGCCCTGACCTGTCGCCCTCAACATCGGCCGGGGCACTGCCGTTTGGAATGTCGGCTTCGTACTGGCTGGACATGCGCGGCTACGACCCGGTCGCCACCGCGGTGGCACTGGACAAACCGATGCTCATCCTTCAGGGGGGTCGTGACTATCAGGTGACGGTCGCGGACGACCTGTCGGGATGGAGAGCTGGTCTCGCACATCGGCCTGACGTCACGATCCGCGTGTACGACGCCGACAACCACCTGTTCTTTCCCGGCGCTGGGCCGTCCACGCCCGCGGAGTACGAGCCTGCGCAACACGTCGATGTGGCCGTCGTCGACGACCTCGCTGAGTGGCTGACGGCGGGGGTCGGGGTTGTCCGGCTGCCGCCTGGAGCCAAGCCACCCTCCATCTGATTGAGATTCAGGGGCATTTCTGGCTGATGCGGACCGCTTCGTGGGGCTCTTGGGGTATGGCCTGTCGCTTCCGGAGTCATGTGCGCGAGTGTGCTGCGGTTCTGGGGGTCTGTGCAGAGGTCTCTGAACAACCGGTGCGTCCATATTCGCGTGCGCAACGGTGGGCGGCCACAGGGTGAAACGCAGTTATCGCAGCTCGACCATCAACACCACGCGGCCGGTCGTAACGTCGAAGCCGAGCACAGGATGCTCCGGTCCTCCTTCTGGGGTCATCACCACGGGTTTGCCCAGGCGGCGGCCAAATGCCCGCAGGAAACCGCATAACACGTCCAAGCGTTCCTGGCCCTGCAGTTCCCGGAGGCCGACGTCGAAGTCGACGGTTTCCTCCGCGTACGGACGGAAGATCGCCAGCACGTCAGGGTGCGGCCAGACACTCAGCTGGGGACTGGCCTCATCACGTAGGGCCAGCATCAGCTCGGCGGTCGGCACGGTCTTCGACCTCGTACGCTCGACGGGTTGGCGATACCAATACTCAGTCGATGGCACCCCCTCTCATCCCCGCATTCAAGCCTGCGCGTCACCGCGATTCACTACCTGCGCTACGCGGTCGGTCCAGGAGCCGACGAACTCCTCTCGACCGCCCTCAGCGACGAAAAGCCGGCCGTGCGCTGGACCGCGGTCCAAGTCGTCGGACACCTGAGCTTGCGTCACCTACAGCCCCAGCTGGCAGCGCTACTGAAGACCGAAACCGACCCCACCGTCCTGATCAACCTTCGGAGGGTGGCACCCAGGCTCGCCGGACATCAGAGCTGAAGACGTCTTCCCGCGGACTCTCTACGACGGGCACCACGCCTTGTGCGCAGGACTTCAGACATCCGTGCAGGCGACTTCGGGAAACGACATCGGCGATTTTAGAACGTTGAGGTTTGGGGGCATGTGGGACGGTGGGCGGGACTTGAGGGTATGTCGGGACGGGGAGGGGTTCGGCGTGGATAGGGATGAGGTTGTTGCCGAGTTCGGGCGGTATCTGCGGCTTGAGCGGGATCTTTCTCCGCATACGGTGCGGGCATACCTGAGCGACGTCAGCTCTCTGCTTGATCACACGGGTGGGTCTGTTGAGCGTCTCGAAATCGGGGTGCTCAGGGAGTGGCTGGCTGGGCAGCATGCGGCTGGTAAGGCGCGGGCTACCTTGGCGCGCAGGACTGCTTGTGCTCGTACGTTCACGGCTTACTGCCATCGCCGGGGTTGGCTGTCGGGGGATCCGGGGTTGCTGCTTGGAAGTGCCAAGGCTCCTCGGCCGTTGCCGGCCGTGCTCGATCAGCGGCAGGCGGAGGCCGTTCTGGATGTGGCCTCGACTGGGGAGCCCAAGGAGCTGCGGGATCAAGCGCTTCTTGAGTTGTTGTACGCCACCGGCGTACGGGTGAGTGAGCTTTGCGCCCTTGATGTTGATGACGTAGACCGTGAGCGGAATGTCATCAGGGTGGTGGGCAAGGGGCGTAAGGAGCGTACGGTGCCGTTTGGGTTGCCCGCGCTACGGGCGTTGGACCGGTGGTGTATTCATGGGCGGTCCTTGTGGATGCGGGCCGGGTCGGGGCCGGCTCTCTTTCTGGGGGTTCGGGGTGGTCGCATTGATGCGGGGACCGTACGGCGAGTGGTGCATGCGCGGCTGGCACAAGTAGAGGGCGCGCCGGACATGGGGCCGCATGGGTTGCGGCACAGTGCGGCTACTCATCTGCTCGAAGGGGGTGCGGATCTGCGCAGCGTGCAGGAACTGCTTGGGCATGCGTCTCTGAACACTACGCAGATCTATACGCACGTCTCGATAGAGCGGCTCCGTGCGGCGTATCGGCAGGCGCATCCGCGGGCGTGATGGCAGAGGTCGTTGGTGATCTGGCGACCACCGTGATGGGTGAGCTGCTGAGCGTGGTGGCAGTGCTCTGGGCGGTTCCCGTTGTGGCGGTGGGGTCGAGCCGGGATATGGGTCTTGGGATCTCTCCCCGGTCTGCGCCTTTGAGGCTTGAACCGGTATGGGGAGGCTTGGGGCTCTCGAGCTGGCACAGGGGACCCTTGGGGCTCTCGAGCCGGCATGGGGACCCTTGGGGGCTCGAGCTGCGATGGTGAGGGATCTTGGGGTGGTTTGAGGCGCGAGGTGGAGTTGTCGGTGGGTTTAGCTGGGCGGTGCTGGTGAGCCTGGTCGGCGGCGTTTGCGAGCTTTGCTCCTGTGGTGTCGTCGCTTACGGTGCTGGCCTCTTGCGGGGCGGCGCTGAGTCGTACGGGTACGGCGTCTGCGGTGCAGGGCGGTGAGCAACAGGAGCGTTACTAGCAGCGCTCCAATGGCGATGATCGGGGTGCTGGTGAGAGGGGCCGAGGCTGCGCGTAGGAGGGACTGGGACGTCGGTTTGGTGTGGTGATGGCGGCGCAGCGTGATGGCGGTCAGGTTGGTTGGGTCGTCATTGAGATTCGGGTTGAGAGTGGGGGTGGTGGACTTCTGGGTTGTGGTGGTGAGGGGCACAACGGGGGCGGTTGTCCAGCGCGAACTCGTAGGGGTCTCGGAAGTGCTGAGGTTGGCGGCGGTTGTCTTGTGCGGGTTCGGGCTTGGCTCGGGGAGCGGGGCGTTCAGGAGGGGTTGGCGTCTGAGGGGGTTCGGGGCGTTCAGGAGTGGGAGGTTTCGGGGTCTGCGGGGGTTCGGGGCCGAGTCCTCGTTGGCCGTTGTGAGCGGCCAGAAGGGGAGGAGTCGGGTGGGGGAGTGGCCCAGGAGTTGAAGCGGGTTGAGGTAGCGGGCGGCGCGTATGAGGCCCCAGTGCAGGCATGACTCCTCGCAGTGGGGCTTTGAGGCTTCTAGGACGCCGATTTTGGCTCCGGGGGTGATGGGTTGCCCGCGGCGTACCGAGGGGGTCACCGGAAGGTACGTGGTGCGTAGGCCGCCTGGGTGGTCGATGGTGATCACGCCTTTTCCGGCGACCGGTCCGGCGAAGCGAATCGTGCCTGGGCCTGGTGCCAGGACCGGGGTTGTTGCGGGGGCGGCCAGGTCGATGCCGCGGTGGCCGGCGAGCCAGGGCTCAGGTGGTGGGGAGAAGCGGCGCACGATCCGGGGGTGTCCGTCCAATGGCCAGCGCCAGGTGGAGGGAGAGGCTCTTGCCGAGGGAGCGGGGGTGGGGAAGATCAAGGTCGCGGAGATGAGCGCTGTCAGGGTGGCGGCTCTTACGGGCGTTCTTGGGGATTTGCGTTCCGGTGGCGGTGTGGCTCTCGTTGAGCGGTTGTTGGGTGGTGGAGGTATGGGGTCGTTCGGGTGCTGGGCGATTGGTGGCGTGGTGTCCGTTGGGTGATCGTCGATTGGTGGGGGCTTGAGTTCTGCCTGGTGGACGTTGCTTGGTAGTGGTTTGGGTTCTGGTGACTGGTCCTTGCTCGGTGGTGGCGTAGGTCTTGATCGAAAACCGTTGGTTGCGGCGTTCGCGGGGCTTGGTCGATGACCGTTGGTTGGTGGTGGGGCGGGGCTTAGTCGGTACGCGTTGGTTAGTGGGGCGGGTCTTGGTCGGGAACCGTTGGTTGGTGGGGCGGGGCTAGGCCGGTGAGCGTTGGTTGGTGATGGTGCCGGATTTGTTCGGTGGTCGCCGGGTGGTGATGGGCTTGGTTGGTGGGGGTCTGGGGGTGGTGCCGTTGCTGTCGGGTGGTGGTTGGGTGTGCGTCTTGACCGGGGGTGCGCTGGTGGTGGTGGGGGGTTGGTTGTGGTGATTGTTGGCGCATGGGTGGAGGGCGGCGGCGGGGAGGCGGTGCGGGCGTTCATGGGTGGGAGTTTGGCGGGGGTGCCGGGGGTGGCGGAGCGGTGAACGTCGTTCTGTGGATATCGAAGGAAGGAGCGAGAGGGCTTGTGGATGAAGGAGTTGGGTGGTGGCGGAGGGGTGGGATGATGGAGGCGCCTTCGGAGTGGTTAGGACCAGGAATGGCGCTTGGATTCGATCAAGTGGTTCATGTGCGTGGGGAACGACGGAGCTGCGGGGCTTTGGTTCAAGGGTGCGGGCTTGGAGCGATGTGGGCGGAGAGGGGATGTCCAGATCCAGACCGAGCTCAGGGCGATGCCTGCCGCGCAGATGAGGATCACGGAGCGTAGACCGAGCAGTTCGGCCAGGAGGCCGCCGACGATACCGCCGAGGGCCAGGACGCCTTGAACGGCGAAGGTCATGGTGGCGTTCACTCGGCCGCGGAGCTCTGGTGAGGTTTCCCGGAGGATGATCGCGCCCATGCAGGTGGCGAAGGCTACGACTATGCCGCCTGCGATCGTTCCGGCGAGGGCGAGCATGGAGAGTTTCCACCACAGAGGGCCGTTCAGCAGGCCTACCGCGAGGATTTCCAGCGGGAAGAAGATCACTGAGACGAGAAGGATGCGGTTCTCGCCGTAGCGCTTGGACAGGTGGGCCGTTATCCAGGCGCCGAGCAGGCCGCCGACGCCGCCCAGGGCGATGAGGACGCCGATCAGGCCCTTGGGGATGCCGAGCGTGTTCAGCATGTAGAGCATGTAGACGGCTGTGTACGCCATGGCGAAGAAGTTGATCGTGACGCCTGCGCCTAGGAGAGCACGTAGTACCGGGTTGGTGACGCTGGCCTTCAGGCCCTCCACGACGTCGCGCCACATGCCTCGGGAGGTCGCGGCGGAGTTCTTCTCCGGGGTTCGGATGGTGCGAAGCAGTACGGCTGAGGTCAGGAACGACAATGCCTCCGCCAGTACGGCCAGCGGAGCCGTGAGGAGCTGTACCAAGAGCCCGGCCAGGCCGGGGCCACCGACGGACGCGACCGAGTAGGAGGCGTGGAAGCCTGCCATCGCCTCAGTTCGCTGGGCCGGGGCGACGACCGCTGCGACATGGGGGAAATTCGCCGCTTTGAAGAACACACCGGCTGTGCCGATCACGAGGGCTACGACGGTCAACCAGACGACATTCAGTACGCCGAGGAGCCAGGCGATGGAGATCGTGGCGGCGGCTGCGCAAGAGACGAGTTCGCAAGCGATCATCAGCGGGCGGTGGCGGGTCAGCCGGTCGGCGATGGCGCCTGACTGGAGGCCGAACAGAAGGGCTGGGACCGAGGCGGCGGCGGTCAGGATGCCCATCTGGGATGGAGAGGCGGTCAGCAAGGTGATGGCGGTCAGGGGGATGGCCAGCTTCGACACCTCGGAGCCGGTGACCGAGATCGTCCGGGCGGTCCAGAGGAGACGGTAGTCGCGCTGATTTCTGAGGGGGATGGGGGAAGGCGCGGTGGCTGTGGTCTGGTGATCGTTGCGCTTCGTCTTGTCGCTCTGTGCTGGTGGAGGATCGGTTTGTGCAGGAGCAGGGGCGGGTTCTGCCGGAGTGGGGTGGGTGGGCTTTTGTGCTTGCCCGGTGGGTTGGAGGGCGCTGGTGGGGTGGTGCTCTTCGGGCTGTGGTGGGGTGTGCGGTTGGTTGTGAAGGGAACGCTTCATAAGTGTGAAGATAATCCTTCATAGTTCTGAAGGCAATACTTCAGACCTCAAGGTGGGTACCTTTGGCACATGACGCGGGATAGTGACGGGCTCAGTGATCCCAAGGCGATGCGGGCGCTGGCTCATCCGGCGAGGCTGATGATTTTGAACCGGCTTGGTGTGGAGGGCAGCGCGACCGCTACCGAGGTGGCAGAGATCGCGGGGATCACACCCAGTGCTGCGAGTTATCACTTGCGGATGTTGGCCAAGTACGGGTTCGTGGAGGATGCGCCGCCGCGGGGGGATGGCCGGGAGCGGTTGTGGAAGCCCGTGGACAATCGGCTCAGCGTCGGGGTTCTGCCTGATGATCAACCGGAGGTTCGGGCTGCCAAGGTCTCATTGATCGCGGCGTTTCGGCGGGAGGCCAATGAGGAGGCGGAACGGGCTCTGGGCAATGTCGACAAGGAGCCTGAGGGCTGGCGTGATGCGACTTGGTTCAGTCGGTATCGGCTCAGGGTTGATGCTGAGGAACTGGCGTGGTTGAACCAGGAGATCGAGAAGTTGATCGAGCCGTACATCATTCAGCGCCGGAGTGAGGGGGTTGCGCCGGAGGGGGCCAGGGTCGCCGAGGCGCAGGTCAATCTGTTTCCGGTTATGGAGAGGGCGGCTCCGGGGTTGCCTACCGAGGATCATGATGCGGGCTGATCCTGGGTGCGTGCGGAAGGTCCTCTGGGTGCGGGTCTTCCTCGGTGGTGCGGGATGGAGTTCGGCTGCGGGCTGATGGGCGCGAGTACGGCCAGGGGTGCTTGTTTGGCACGGGCACCTCGACAGGGGTGACTCTGCGCCTGTGGTGGCGTGTGGCGCGCTTGGGGTGGCTCTGCGGTGTGGCTTTGCGTGTGCCTGGGGTGGTGGCGTGTGGCGTGCTTGGGGTGGTTTTGCGGTGTGCATGGGGTGGTGGCGTGAGGTGCGCTTGGGGTGGCTTTGCGGGGAGGCGGGGCCGGCGCTGGTGATCACAGCGTCGTTCTGGGGTTGAAGCTTGTGCGGGGTCGATTTTGGAGGCATTTGTGGGGGTGGGTGGGGTTGGGTCGAGGGGGAAATGTCCGTTTGACCGTAGACGGTCAGCCTGGGGTGGTGTGGGAGGTAGACTTTTCGGTGGCCTGTGACCACAGGCCGACTTCGCATGCCTCATTGCGGACCGCGCCATCGGTCCGGGCCATGTGGCCCGGCGGGAGCGGGTTCGGGGCATCAGGGCGGCAGACGACGCGCTGCTGCGACACAACCGAGAACCGCGCCCATCCGCAGGGCGCCAAGACCTGGAGGACCAGCACATGGCCCCCGTCGTCACCATGCGACAGCTGCTCGAGAGCGGCGTTCACTTCGGCCACCAGACTCGGCGCTGGAACCCGAAGATGAAGCGCTTCATCTTCACCGAGCGCAACGGCATTTACATCATCGACCTGCAGAAGTCTCTGTCGTACATCGACCGGGCCTATGACTTCGTGAAGGAGACGGTCGCCCACGGCGGCACGATCCTGTTCATCGGCACGAAGAAGCAGGCTCAGGAGGCGATCTCCGAGCAGGCCGCGCGGGTCGGCATGCCGTACGTCAACCAGCGTTGGCTGGGTGGCATGCTCACCAACTTCTCCACCGTGCACAAGAGGCTCCAGCGCCTGAAGGAGCTCGAGGAGCTCGACTTCGACAACGTCGCCGCCTCGGGGCTCACCAAGAAAGAGCTCCTGATGCGCCGCCGCGAGAAGGACAAGCTCGAGCGTACGCTCGGCGGTATCCGTGACATGGGCCGCGTGCCCAGTGCGGTGTGGATCGTCGACACCAAGAAGGAGCACATCGCGATCAGCGAGGCCAAGAAGCTTGGCATCCCTGTCGTCGCGATCCTCGACACCAACTGCGACCCCGACGAGGTCGACTACCCGATCCCGGGCAACGACGACGCCATTCGCGCCGTCGGCCTGCTGACCAGGGTCGTCGCCGACGGTGTCGCGGCCGGTCTCATGGCTCGCTCCGGCGCCGCTCGCGGTGACGAGAAGCCGGCCGCCGCCGAGCCGCTGGCCGAGTGGGAGCGCGAACTCATCGAGCAGGGCACCGGCGAGCGTGCGGCCGGCGAGGCCGAGGCTGCGCCTGCTCCCGAGGCCGCTGCGGCCGCTGAGGCTGCGCCTGCCCCTGAGGCCGAGGTCGCTCCTGAGGCCGACGTCGCTCCCGAGGTCGCTCCTGAGGTTGAGGCTGCTCCCGAGGTCGAGGCTGCTCCTGAGGCCGCCGCCGCCGAGGAAGTCGTCGAGGCTGCTGCTCCGGTCGAGGAGGCTCCGGCTGAGGAGACCCCGGCTGGTGAGGGCGAGAGCGACAAGCAGGCCTGACGCCTACGCCAGGATGCCTACCGCTCAGGTGCGGCTTCTGGATTGCGGCTTCGGGTCGGTGAATGTGTTCGGCTGCGGTGCCGGTTGGCGCCGACCGGTGAAAAGTTGTCCGGTCGCGGCGTCGGCTGGTGCCGGGCGGTGAATGCGTTCGGCCGTGGCACTGCGCTGGCTGCAGGGCCGTGGTGTCGCCAGGCTGTGGTGCCGCACGTAGGCACGACAGGCCGGCGATGTGACAGCTGAATAGGGGCAAGTCACCGGTGGCTGCGGGTCTTGGGGCGGCTGGTCAGGCAAGGGTTGCGTTCTGGCTCGGCAAATGGCTGGGTCGGGGCGGCATGCCGGACCGGCCGCTCCAAGGCTCGGACGGTAGGCCAGGGCTGGCTTCCGTGAAGCGGTGGCGGCCAGGATTGGCCTCCACAACGTGGTGGCGGTCAGGGCTGACCCTCCGTGAAGCGGTGGTGGCCAGGGCTGGCCCCACGACGTGGTGGCGGTCAGGGTTGACTCTCCGTGAAGCGGTAGCAACCAGCGCCGGCCTTCCGTGAAGTGGTGGCAGCTAGGGCTGACTTCCACGACGTGGGGCCAGGGTTGGCCTTCCGTGAAGTGGTGGTGGCCTGGGCTGACTTCCACGACGTGGTGGCGGCCTGGGTTGGCCTTCCGTGAAGCGGTGGTGGCCTGGGCTGGCTCCCGCGAGTTGCGGCCGGAAGGTTGCGGCTGAGTGCGGGGCGCGGCGCTGAGGTGAGGTCGTGGCCGGTGCGAGGCGGAAGCTGGGCCGAGGCGGAAGCTGGGCCGAGGCTGTGGCTGGTGTGAGTTGTGAGCCGGTGTGAGGCCCTGAGCTGAGGTGAGGCGGTGCTGAGGTGGTAAGCCGAAGCGAGGCTGGGCAGTATGCCGAGCGAAGCAGCAGCAAAAGCCGGGCTGACCCGAGCCCCGAGCAAGGCGCGACAATGCTCCCGTACGGCATCTACATGCCGTACGACCCCAGGGCGGGCCAAGATGCCCGCCCGATCCACGATGATGACGACGAAATCCCACAAGGAAAAAGAGCAATGGCTTCCGTGAACATGGCCGACGTCAAGCGGCTTCGCGAGATCACCGCTGCCGGCATGATGGACTGCAAGAGGGCGCTTGAGGAGTCCGAGGGCGACTTCGACCGCGCCATCGAGCTGCTGCGCCTCAAGGGCGCCAAGGACGTGGGCAAGCGCGAGGCCCGTACCGCGTCCAACGGCCTGGTCGCGCTCCAGCAGGACGGCGACTCCTCCGCAGCGCTGCTCGAACTCAACTGCGAGACCGACTTCGTGGCCAAGGGCGAGCGCTTCCAGGAGCTGGCCGGTCAGGTCGTGGCGCACATCCTCGCGACCAAGCCCGCCGACGTGGCGGCGCTGCTGGAGTCCTCTCTCGACGGCAAGCCCGTCAAGGAGCACCTCGACACCGCCAACGTCGCGCTCGGTGAGAAGATCGAGATCCGGCGCTTCGCGGTGCTGGAGGGCGGCTACATCGGCGCGTACATGCACAGGACCGACCCGGCGCTGCCGCCGGCGGTCGGTGTGCTGGTGCAGCTCGACAAGCCGAACGCCGAGGTCGCCAAGGACATCGCGCAGCACGCCGCCGCGATGGCGCCGCAGTACCTCAAGGCCGACTCCGTTCCCGTCGAGGTCGTCGAGAAGGAGCGCAAGCTCTTCGAGGAGATGACCCGCGAGGAGGGCAAGCCCGAGGCCGCCATCGGCAAGATCGTCGAGGGCCGCGTGAACGGCTGGTACAAGGACTTCACACTGCTGCAGCAGGCCTTTGTGAAGGAGAACAAGAAGAGCGTGGGCAAGTACGCCGATGAGAACGGCGTCGAGGTCCTTGCCTTTGTCCGCTTCAAGGTCGGTCAGGCTTAGGCTTAGGCAAGCTGCCCAGCTCAACGATCCACCGAATGAAGGAGGCCGCCGCCGTGCAGGACCACCGGGAGACAGCCCAAGAATCCACACGGACGGCGGTTTCCCCATCTCAAAACCCGCAAGGTCCACTCAGGTGGAAGCGGGTGATGCTGAAGCTGTCAGGAGAGGCGTTCGCCGGCAGCGAGCCGCTGGGCATCGATCCGGTGATCGTCGATCATCTGGCCGATTCGATCGCCGAGGCGGTCAAGGAGGGCGTGCAGGTCGCGGTGGTGGTCGGCGGGGGCAACATGTTCCGCGGCGCCACCCTGTCGCAGGGCGGCATCGACCGGGCCAGGGCCGACTACATGGGCATGCTCGGCACGGTCATCAACTGCCTGGCACTGCAGGACTTCCTCGAACGGCGGGGCGTGGAGACACGCGTGCAGACCGCCATCACCATGCAGCAGGTGGCCGAGCCGTTCCTGCCGCGTCGCGCGATCAGGCACCTCGAGAAGGGGCGCGTGGTCATCTTCGGCGCGGGGCTCGGTTCGCCCTACTTCTCCACCGACACGGCGGCGTCCCAGCGGGCCCTGGAGATCGGCGCCGAGGCGCTGCTCAAGGGCACGCAGGTGGACGGGATCTACGACTCCGATCCACGCAAGAACCCGGACGCGGTCAGGTTCGATCATCTGGACTACGGCGAGGTGCTGCTGCGGGATCTCGCGGTCATGGACGCCACCGCGATCAGCCTGTGCAAGGACAACGACCTGCCGATCGTCGTCTTCGACCTGATGGGCGAGGGCAACATCCTGCGAGCGGTACGCGGTGAGAAGATCGGCACGCTGGTGAGTCCCGCAGGCAAATGACGGAGCGAGCCCGACACCGCCAGCTAGAAGACAGGGAGCCGCTGTGATCGACGAAACCCTCCTCGAAGCAGAGGAAAAGATGGACAAGGCCGTCTCGGTCGCGAAGGAGGACTTCGCGAGCATCCGTACGGGCCGTGTCACCCCCTCGATGTTCAACAAGATCAACGCCGAGTACTACGGCACGCCGACGTCGATCCAGCAGTTGGCGTCGTTCCACGTGCCCGAGGCGCGCATGGTCATCATCCAGCCTTACGACAAGAGCTCGATGAGCGCGATCGAGCGGGCCATCCGCGACTCCGACCTCGGCGTCAACCCCACCGACGACGGCAACGTGATCCGGGTGACGTTCCCGGAGCTGTCCGAGGAGCGCCGCAAGGAGTACATCAAGGTCGCCAGGAACAAGGGCGAGCACGCCAAGGTGTCGATACGCAACATCCGCCGCTCCGCCAAGGAGATCCTCGACAAGATGATCAAGGATGGGGAGGCGGGCGAGGACGAGGTCAGGCGGGCCGAGAAGGAGCTCGACGACCTCACCCAGGCGCACGTCGCCAAGATCGACGAGCTGCTCAAGCACAAGGAAACCGAGCTGCTCGAAGTCTGAGCGGCGCGCCGCAGGCGGACCGTCTTCTGCGGGCCGCCGCAAGTAGCGGGTCCGCACTACGGCCCTCGCCCCGGTGGCGGGGGCCGTGGGCTCTTGGAGAACTCTGTGGATGAACGTACGGCTGGCACCAGCTCGAGCGGCGGCAGCCGTAGCGGAAGGAACCTGCCTGCCGCGATCGCGGTCGGCGTGGTGCTGGGCGCGCTCGTCATCGGCACCATCTACACGATCAAGGGGCTGTTCCTCCTGGTGGTCGTGGGGGCCGTCGGCGTCGGCGTGCTGGAGCTGATCAAGGCTTTCGCCACCCGCGACATCAAGGTCCCGGCGGTGCCGGTGCTGGCGGGCCTGGTGGCGATGCAGGCGGGGGCGTACTGGGGCGGGCCGGTCTGGTTGCTGGCCTCGTTCGCGGGGTTCGCGCTCGTGTTGCTGATCTGGCGGATGTTCAGCGACGGCACCGATGGTTACGTACGCGACGCGTCGGCGTCGGTGTTCACGCTGTTCTATCCCGCGATGCTGACCGCGTTCGTGGCGCTGCTGCTGTCGGAGCACGACGGCAACCACCGGGTGCTGATCTTCATCGCGGTGACCGTGGCGAGCGACATCGGCGGATACTTCGCGGGCGTGTTGTTCGGGCGGCACCAGATGACGTCGATCAGCCCGAAGAAGACCTGGGAGGGCTTGGCCGGGTCGCTCGTGGCGTGCACGGCGGTCGGGGGCTGGCTGGTGACGTGGCTGCTCGGCGGGGAGATCTGGCAGGGTGCGCTGATCGGCGCGCTGGGCGCGGTGCTGGCGACCGTGGGCGACCTGATCGAGTCGATGATCAAGCGGGATCTCGGCATCAAGGACCTGGGGACGATTCTGCCGGGGCATGGCGGGCTGATGGATCGGCTGGACTCGCTGGTGACGACGTTGGTGCCGGTCTGGTTGCTGATGACGCTCTTCTTCTGACCTTCTCTAGCGCCGCTGGGATTCCAGGGCTTGCGTGGTGACGGGGGAGAGCCAGAGCCACCGTACGGCCTCCCCGCCGAACGCGAATCCTGACATATCGGGCATGTGGGGTGGGTTGGCCTGCATGAGGACGCCCGTGTACTGCGGCCCCAGCGGGAACGTCGAAGGCTCGTGATACCACTTCGCCGTGTGCCCGTGGCCCAGCCACGTCACCGAGTGCCATGGATACTGCGACAACCACACCAGCAGCAGCGCCGCGTCCTTCGGGTCCTCCCTGGTGGCCACGGCCAGCTCGATCCTGGCGTACGCGCCGGGCTTGTCGATCCACTGCTCCACCGTCGGCATGCGCTGGCAGCTCATCCCGACCGTGGACAGCACGGTGAAGTTGCGGTCGTGGTGCGGGGGGCGTTCGGTGATGCCGACGGTCGGCAGTCGTTCGCCGCTGGCGTCCCAATAACGCCCCGCCGGGCCCAGCACCCGGTCCAGATGGCCCATCAGGAACTGCTGGAACGACGGCCACGACCCCTCGCCGTGTCGCCAGCGCCAGTAGGATCTGGCGTTCGAGATACGGGGCCGCAACCCTTCCAGCGCCTCCGACAGCGCCCAGGCGAACGGTGACTCGCCCACCGCGTCGCGCGCGTAGCCGGGCATGCCCCTGCTCATGTCGGCCCAGCCGGGGATGACTGCCAGCAGGTCGTCGTCCTCGTAGAGGGCCACGCCGTCGCCCTCCTCGAACCACAGCGGGCTGAGTTGCCCGAGCGGCCGGCGGCCCTCGGGGTGCTGGGTGTTGGGCCTGGGCATCAGCGGCAGGCCGGCGTTGATGCGCGCGAGGTCCACGACGGGCGGGGCGGGGCGATGGTTGGCCAGCCAGACCGCTCCGTGGACCGTGCCGTCAGGCGAGCACAGGTAAGCTACCGAGGAGTCCTCGTCCCGCTCGACCACGAGCGTCCGGCTCCCGTAGGGGTTGCCGGCGGCGAGTACGACCTCGGTGCCTCCCTCGCCGGATGCCGACCGAAAAATCGCCATACGAGATGACTGTAGATCGAGTGGAGACCAAGACGCGAGCCGTACCGTGACCAGGAATGCCACCTCCGATCCGAACGTTCACTACCCTGGTCGACAACCCCTCAAGCAAAGGCAGTAACCGTGTCCCAGCCAGCAGGCCAGCTCACCTTCGTCGGGCCCAGGCGGGCCAAGCCCGCCCGGCACCTGGCCGACCTGTCGATGGCCGACAGGCGGGCCGCGGTCACCGAGCTCGGCGAGAAGGCCTTCCGCGCCGACCAGCTCTCGCGCCACTACTTCGAGCGTCTGACCACCGACGTGAGCGCGATGACCGACCTGCCCGCCGCGGCCAGGGAGAGGTTGTCGGCGCTGCTGCCCGACCTGCTCACGCCGGTCAAGGAGCTGGCCACCGACGGGGGCACGACGCGTAAGACGTTGTGGCGGCTGTTCGACGGGGCGCTGGTCGAGTCGGTGCTCATGCGCTATCCCGACCGGGTCACGATGTGCGTGTCGTCGCAGGCCGGTTGCGGCATGAACTGTCCGTTCTGTGCCACTGGCCAGGCCGGGCTGACCCGCAACATGTCGACCGCCGAGATCGTCGAGCAGGTCGTGTCCGGGGCTCGCGCGCTGGCCGCCGGTGAGGTTCCCGGCGGGCCGGGGCGGGTCAGCAACGTCGTGTTCATGGGCATGGGCGAGCCGCTGGCCAACTACAAGCAGGTGATCGGCGCGGTCCGCCGCATGGTGGAGCCGTCGCCGCACGGGCTCGGCATCTCCGCGCGCGGGGTCACGGTCTCGACCGTCGGGCTGGTGCCCGCCATCGGCAAGCTCGCCGACGAGGGGCTGCCGGTGACGCTGGCGCTGTCGTTGCACGCCCCGGACGACGAACTGCGCGACACGCTGGTGCCGATCAACACGCGGTGGAAGGTCGCCGAGGTGCTCGACGCCGCCTGGTCCTACGCGGCCAGGACCAAGCGGCGGGTCTCGATCGAGTACGCGCTGATCAAGGACATCAACGACCAGGAGTGGCGGGCCGACCTGCTCGGCAAGATGGTCAAGAACAAGCTCGTGCACGTCAACCTGATCCCGCTCAACCCGACCCCCGGCTCGAAGTGGACGGCTTCGCGGCCGGAGGACGAGCGGGCGTTCGTGCGCCGGTTGGAGTTCCACGGCGTTCCCGTGACGGTGCGCGACACGCGGGGCCGCGAGATCGACGGGGCCTGCGGGCAACTCGCCGCCGCCGAGTAGTGCCTAAGCCCTGAGCCGCCGCCACGCGTACACGCCCAGGCCCACCAGGCACCAGGCTAGCGAGATCGCGGCGAGCGGGGGGAGCGGGGCGGTGAGGGCGCCGGAGTTGGCGGCCTTCATCCACGAGATGAGCGGCACCGTGAGCCAGTAGAGCGACGAGGCGCTGAGCAGCAGCATCGCCAGGAAGCCGAAGACCAGAGCCATGATCGAGATGGCGGGAGAGGGCAGGATGGCGCGGCTGGTGAGGGCGCCGAGGGCGGTGCCGGTCAGCGCGGACAGTCCGTACAGGAACAGGGCGGTGCCCAGCAGGCCGGGCGACGGTGAGCCGGTGATGCCGAGCAGGAGGGCCCAGAGCAGGGCGATCGCGGCGAAGACGGCACACGCCACGAAAGCCGCCAGCAGCCCCGCGGTCGCCTCCTTGCCCCGCCCGCCGACCTGGATCGCCGACATCTCGCGCTGCCGGTCGGGCTCGGTGTCGAGCAGGCTCCTGGCCGCCCAGGCCAGGATCGGGACGATGAGCACGGCCCCGTCCGTGAGCACGGCGGCCTCCTCGCCCCTCGGCGCCCGGCTGCCGTGCACGATCGCCAGCATGGCCAGGGTGAGGAGCAGAGCCTGGAAGACGCGGTGCGAGCGAACGTAGGCGGCCAGGCGGTAGGCGGACAGGGCGATCATCCGTTGCTCTCCTCGATCTCGCGGGCCTGGTAGCCCTCGTCGCGCACCCTGGCCAGGAAACGCGGGAGCTCGTCGGCGGGCAGGGTGACGGCCACGGTGGCGTGAGAGCGCTCGACGGGAGTCACGGTCCCCTCCTTGAGGTGGCCGTCCACCATGGACCAGTGGCGCAGGCCCGGCAGGCCGCGCAGGCCGCCCTGGTGGTCGCTGACGATGACGATGCCGCCCCGGCCCGCCACCTCGGTCGCGATCACGGGCAGCGTCTCGCGCGTGTCCACGTCCAGGCCGGCGAACGGCTCGTCCAGGATCAGCAGCCCCGGTTCGGCCATCAGCGCCTGCACCAGGCCGACCTTGTGCGCGCTGCCCTTCGACAGGTCGCTCAGCGGGGTGTTGAGGAGGTGGCCCATGGTCAGGCGCTCGGCCCATGGCTCCCAGCGGGCGCCGCCGCGTACGCGGGACATGTGCCGCAGGTACGCCGTCACCGTGAACGGCTGGTCCGTGGGGAAACGGTCGGGGGCGAAGCCGACGACCGGGGGCCGGCCGGCGATCGTGCCCGTGGTCGGCCTGGCGAGGCCGGACAGGAGACGGAGGAGGGTGGACTTGCCCGCTCCGTTCACGCCGGTCAGCTCGATCACCTCGCCGGAGGTGAGATCGGCGTCGGCTTCTTCGATGACGAGAGGATCACGTCTTCGGTAGCGGAAGGAGACATTGGACAGACGCATGGTCCAGTAACGGTATATGTCGGGTCGCAGGACCGTGATAAAAGGTCCGACAATAGAGGAACCCCAGCACATCTCAAGAGGAGTGAGGCTTGAACCGCTTTCCGCGCGTCATGGGTATGCGTTCAGGCTATGACCCCGTCGAAGTGGACGCCCTGATCGGGCGGATCGAATCGACTCTCGGACGGGGCACGCATGCTCTGGAGCCCGTCTCCGCGGACGAGGTCCGCGGCGCCACGTTCCGCGCCAAACGCGGCGGCTACCAGGAGACCGCGGTGGACTTCGCCCTGGAGGCGTTCGTCGTGGCGCTGGAGACCCAGGCCAAGCGCCCCGTACGCCTGGCCATGGCCGAGCCCACCGGCGAAATGCTCCGTGAGGAGTGGTTCGAGACCCAGGCCGCCAGGGTCGAACGCGTGGCCTTCCGGCCCGGCCGCATGGGCACCGGCTACAACGAGGACGAGATCGACGCCGTCCTCGACCGGATCGTGGCCACCTTGCGCGGCACGACCGACTATCCGATGACGGCCAAGGAGGTGAGGGAGGCGAAGTTCTCGACTGTGATGTTCAGGTCCGGCTATCTGATCGCGGACGTGGACTCGTTCCTCGCGGGCATCGCCGACGTCCTGGAACAGCGGGCCTGAGCCCCTGCCTTGGAAACGGCGGGCCTGAGCGCCTGCCCTGGAACAGCGGGCCTGAGCCCCTGCCCTCGGACGGCGGGCCTGAGCCTCTGCCCTGGAAACGGCGGGCCTGAGCGCCTGCCTTGGGAACGGCGGGCCTGAGCCCCTGCCCTGGAAACGGCAGGGTCTGAGCGCCCCTGCCCTCCGAACAGCGGGCCCCGCCGCTGGAAAGCGGTCTGAGCCCGCCTCCCGGCTACGGTGGTCAGCGGGTCCGAGTCCGGCCTCGCGCTACCGCGCCCGGCCGCTCTGAGCCGCTTCGACCGCTTCGAGCAGCCCGTGCAGGTCGGGCTGGACCTGCTGGAGGATGGTCGCGTCGGCCGGCTCGGCGTCGTGGCGGTTGATCCAGACGCGGGGCAGGCCGAGTCGATGCGCGGGCACCATGTCGTGGAAGTAGCTCTGGGCCACGTGCACCCACACCTCCGGCTCGTAGGAGCTCCCGAACAGCTCGAAGTGCGCCTCCGACGGCTTGTACGCCCCCGCGTCCTCCGAGGTCACCACCGCCTCGAACGGCACCGGCAACCGCCGTCGCGTCCCGGCGATGAGGTCGCGGTCGCAGTTCGTCAGCAGCGCCAGCCGCCACCCGGCCGCGCGCAGCGCCGACAGCTCGGCCCCCACCTCGGGGAACACGGGCCAGTACGGCAGCGTCGTCCCCAGCACCGAGGCGTCGTCCGCGCCCAGCTCCACCTTCTCCTCGGCGCACGCCCTGCGCAGCGCCTCGGCCAGCACGTCGCGGTAACGCATCGCGGGCGACTCCGCCTGGACGTCGGCCTCGTGCCGGATGTAGGTCTCCAGCAGCCGCGCCCCCTGCCCGGGAGCGATCAGGTCGGCACCGGTGAGGATGCCGTGCCGCCAGTCGACCAGAGTTCCGAAACAGTCGAACGTAACCCATCTCATAGAACTCATAATGTCGGTCATGGCGATCTCCGTGCGTGCCATCGGGCCCGACGATCTGTCCTTGGTCTCCCGCGTGCTAACCGAGAGCTGGGGCGGCACGACCCTGATGGTCCTGGGGCGGGGCGAGCTGGTGAACGCGGCGGCGCTGCCCGGCTTCGTCGCCGAACTGGACGGGGAGGCGGCCGGCGTCGTCACGTACGCCGAGAGCGAGGGCTCTGTGGAGATCGCCACGCTCGACGCCGTGCTGCCCGGCAAGGGGGTAGGCAGGGCGCTGCTCGACGCGGTGCGCGCGGTGGCCGTCGAGCGGGCCGCGGACCGGCTGTGGCTGGTCACCACCAACGACAACACCACGCCCTGCGCTTCTACCAGCGCTACGGCTTCGATCTCGTCGCCCTGCGCAGGAACGCCATGGATCGGGTGCGGGCCGGCAAGCCCGGCATCCCGGCCGAGTCCGACGGGATCCCGATCAGGCATGAGCTCGAGCTAGAGCTGCTCCTCTGAGCGCAGAATGCGGCCGAGCGCGTCCGCGAGCGCGACCGGGCCGCGCTCGCTGTGGAGCGCGTCCGCGAGTGTGACCGGGCCGTGCTCGTTGTCGAGCGTTTCCGGGTGCGCGGCTGGTTCGCCGTCGCAGCGCCAGGCGACGTAGCCGTCAGGGCGCACGAGCACGGCGGTGGCGCCGTCGTACCGCGATCGCCAGACGTCCTCGACGTCGATCAGATCCGCGCCGATGCGGTAGGCCCGCACGCCCTCGACCTCGCGCGCCGCGCGCGCCCACGCCTCGCTCTGCGTGAGGAGCACGAAGGAGTCGTGGAACAGGTCGTGTACGCCGATCCGCCGCCCGTCCTGGTCGAGCCAGAGGTGCGGGGCCCTGGTGCCGGGACGGGCGTACTGCGCCACCCCGTCGCCGAACACCGTGCCGGGGCCGTCGCCGATCATGGCGGTGGAGGTGTAACGCTGGCCCAGGATGCACAGGATCGGGTCCATCGGGTCCTGGTCCGGGTTGGGGCCGAAGCGGGCGGCCTGGCTGCGTACCGTGAGGTCGGACAACTCCAGGGCGACCGGGCGGCGTTCGGCCTCGTAGGTGTCGAGCAGTGCCTCCGAGGCGCGCCCCGCGAGCACGGCGGCCAGCTTCCAGGCCAGGTTGTGCGCGTCCTGCACGGCCGAGTTCGCGCCCAGCGCGCCCGCCGGCGGCCACACGTGCGCGGCGTCGCCGACCAGGAAGATCCGGCCGTCGCGGTACCGGTCCGCCACGTGGACGGCCTCCTGCCAGGACGCCTTGCTGACGATGTCCACCGGCACGTCGCGCCCGATGAGGGCCTTGGCCGTGGCGACGCAGCGCTCGTCGGTGTAGTCGTCCGGCGACTCCGTGTCCGGGTCGTAGGCCAGGGCGAGGCCCCAGTGATCGGGCAGCGCGTGGGAGGCCAGCGCACCTGAGGCGTCGGCGCCGGGCCCGCCGATGATCCAGAACAGGGCCCGCTTGTCGATGATGTCGGATAGATCGGACTTGACGACAATCGAGACGTAGCTCCGCAGAACGCCGAGCCCCTCACGCCCGATGCCGCACCACTCCCTGATCGAGCTGCGGAAGCCGTCGGCGGCGATCACGTATTGGGCCCGGTAGGTGAGCCGCTCCCCGCTCTGGAGATCCCGCGCCACGACCGTGACCCCGTCGGCGCCGGGCTCGACGGACTCGCACTGGGTGTTGAACCGCAGCTCCGCGCCCCGGTCGCGGGCGGCCTGGGCCAGAACTGGCTCCACCGTGCTCTGGTCGGCCAGGCCGAACTCGCCCGCGGTCAGCTCGGGCAGGGTGCGCGGCGCGTCGGCGTCGTAGATCCAGTGCCACTCGTCGGTCAGAGTCGTGCAGCGGGCCACGCCCGACTCCTCGTCGAAGGGGCGGCCGGCCTCCTTGACGAGCTGCTCCAGGCCGAGCGGCCGGTAGATCTCCATGGTGCGCGGGTTGATGCCGCGGGCCCGGCCGAGGATCGAGACGCCGAGGTGGCGGTCGACGAGAGCGCAGCGCACGCCGTGGTGGGCGAGGAACAGGGCTGAGGCGAGTCCGGCGTAGCCGCCGCCGACGATCAGGACGGGGACTTCGGTGTGCTGTGTCATGGCCTGATAGTCACACTGCAACTAGTTTCATGTCAACTAGTTCATTTGGGGCTAGTATCGAGGCATGGCAATCGATCGAGGGTCTCCACTCGCCCTGACCGTGCTGGGGTTGCTGCAGTACCAGCCGCTGCATCCGTACGGAATCCAGCGGCTGATCAAGCAGTGGGGCAAGGACCTGGTGGTCAACGTGGGCCAGCGGGCCGGGCTCTACCGGACCATCGAGCGGCTCGGGAAGGCGGGGCTGATCCGGGTCAGGGAGACTGGGCGCGATCAGCAGTACCCGGAGCGGACCGTCTACGAGATCACCGAGGACGGGCGGGTGACGTTGCGGAGCTGGCTGGATGAGATGCTGGCCACGCCCAAGCAGGAGTTTCCGCAGTTCCCGGCGGCGTTGTCGACCGCGCTCATGCTCCTCCCCGACGAGCTGGCCCAGGCGCTCGAACGGCGGGAGCAGGCCGTCGCCCGCACGCTGGCCGGGCTCGACGAGGGGCTGGCCGACGAGAGTGTGCCGCGGGTGGCGGTGCTGGAGCTGGAATACCTGCGCGCGGTGACGGAGGCGGAGATCCGCTGGTTGCGAGGGGTGATCGACGACCTGCGGGGCGGACGGCTGACCTGGTCACTCGAGGGTCTGGAGGCGGCCGCAGCAGCTCGGGAGTGAGACAGCCGCCAACAACGAGGGCAGCCGCCGACAACGAGGGCAGCCGCCAACGATGAGGGCGGTCGCCTCAGCTCGGGAGTGACCGCGGGTGGCGGAGCAGGGCGACGAGGACCGACGTCACAGGGGCGGCCAGGAACGCGCCCGCGATCCCGGCGATCACGCTGCCCACCGTGATCGCGACCAGGATGACCGCGCCAGGCAGGTCGAGGGCCTTGCCGTAGATCTGCGGCGCCAGCACATGCCCCTCGATCTGCTGCACCGCCAGGGTCACCGCGACCACGATCAGCGCCACCAGCCACCCCTTCGCCACGAGCGCCACCACGGCCGCCAGCAGCCCGGCCATGAACGCCCCGACCACCGGCAGGAACGCCCCCACGAAGGTCAGCACCGCCAGCGGCAGCGCCACGGGCACGCCCAGGATCCACAGCGCCATCCCGATGAAGAACCCGTCCACCAGCCCCACGATCGCGACCCCGCGGATGTAGCGGCCGATCACCGAGAAGATCAGGTCACCGGTCGCGGTCAGGCGCGCCCTGGCGGGGGCGGGGGTGAGCTCCACCAGCCAGTGGAAGAGCCGGTCGCCGCCGTGCACGAAGTAGACCGACAGGATGACCGCCAGGACCGCGCCGACGACGATCTCGCCGACCGTCCTGACCCCGGCCAGCGCCCCGGTGGTGATCTGGCGGCCCTGCGTGGAGAAGTATTCCCTGGCCTGCGCCACGAGCTGCTGGTCGTTGAGGCCGAGCCGGGCGGTCAGGTTGTGCAGGTCGTCGAGCACCTTGCCGACGCTGTCGCGCAGCTCGGTCAGGCTGTCCACGGTCGGCGGCACCAGCAGCGCGGCCAGCGCGCCCGCCAGCAGCAGGCCGCCGACGAAGACGATCGTGGTGGCCGCCGCCCGCCCGAGCCCGCGCTTGACGAGCCATCGGGCGGGGGGCAGCAGCAGCGCGGTGAGGAAGACGCCGATGACGATCGAGATGGCCACCGTCCGCACGTGGTAGAGGCAGAAGAAGACCACCGCGGTGACCGCGATCCAACCGAGCAGCCGCCACGGCCTCATCCTCTGCCCCCCATCGTGCCTGGTCAGAGGCGTTCCCCCAGGTGATCGGCGGCAACCCTGATCAGCCGGGCGGGGCCAGGTGCGGGCGCTGGGAGCGCTTGTTCGTCTCGTACGTCTCCCGCGCCGCGTACGTGGCACTCGTCGTCGCCACCTGCGCCACGGGCACGTCCCACCACGCATCGGAGGAGGGCACGTCGTCCGCCAGCCGGTCGGTGCGGACGTAGATCACGGTGGTCTCCGTCGCCGAGCGGGCCGTGTCGAGCGCCTTGCGCAGGTCGGCGACCGTCTCCGGGCGGAGCACAGAGGCGCCCAGGCTGGCCGCGTTGGCCGCCAGGTCCACCGGCAGCGGGCCGCCGTCGCGGCGCTGGTAGGAGGTGCCGAGCCGCTCCGCGCCGACGCTCTCCGACAGGCGGCCGATGGAGGCGAAGCCGGAGTTGTCGACCAGGACCACGACCAGCTTGATCCCCTCGGAGACGGCCGTGACGAGCTCCTGGGCCATCATCAGGTACGAGCCGTCGCCCACCAGCACGAACACCTCGCGCTCAGGGACCGCCCGCTTCACGCCCAGGCCGCCGGCGATCTCGTAGCCCATGCAGGAGTAGCCGTACTCGACGTGGTAGCTGCCCGGGCCGCTGGGCCGCCAGAGTTTGTGCAGGTCGCCGGGCATCGACCCGGCCGCGCACACCACCACGCCGTCGTCGCCGGCCGCCGCGTTGACCGCGCCGATCACCGCGGACTGGGGCAGGGGCGAGCCCTCCAGCGCGTACGCCTCGTCCACGGCCGAGTCCCATGCCCGCGTCAGCTCGGCTGCCCGCTCGCGGTAGGCGGCGGGCGTGCTCCAGCCCGCGCACGCCTCTGCCAGGTCGGCCAGCCCCTCGCGGGCGTCGGCGACCACCTGCAGGCCCGACAGCTTGGCGGCGTCGAAGCCGGTGATGTTGAGGTTCACGAATCGGGCGTCGGGGGCGAAGATCGTACGGGAGGCGGTGGTGAAGTCGCTGTAGCGGGTGCCGACGCCGATGATCAGGTCGGCGTCGCGGGCCAGCGCGTTGGCGGCCGTGGTGCCCGTCGCGCCGATGGCGCCCAGCGCGAGCGGATGGCCGTAGGGGAGCGCGCCCTTGCCCGCCTGCGTCTCGGCCACCGGCACCCCGCACGCCTCGGCGAAGGCCCGCAACTGGTCGGTGGCCTCGCTGTAGATCGTCCCGCCGCCGGCCACGATCAGCGGCCGCTCGGCCGACCTGATCAGCTCGGCGGCCCGCGCGAGGGCCGATCGTTCCGGCCGCGGCCTGGGGATGTGCCAGACGCGGCGGGCGAACAGCTCATCCGGCCAGTCGAACGCCTCGGCCTGCACGTCCTGCGGCAACGCCAGCGTCACCGCGCCCGTCTCGGCGGGGTCGGTGAGCACCCGGAGGGCGGCCAGCAGCGCGGACGGGAGTTGTTCCGGGCGGTTGATCCGGTCCCAGTAGCGGGAGACCGGCTTGAAGCAGTCGTTGACCGAGATGTCGTAGGAACGCTGGTCCTCCAGTTCCTGGAGCACCGGGCCCGCGACGCGGGTGGAGAAGATGTCGCCGGGCAGCAGCAGGACGGGCAGCCGGTTGATCGTCGCGCCCGCCGCGCCGGTGATCATGTTGGTCGCGCCGGGGCCGATCGAGGTGGTGCAGGCCAGCGTGGCCAGGCGGTTGCCGGCCCGGGCGTAGGCGGCGGCCGTGTGCACCATCGCCTGCTCGTTGCGGCTGAGGTAGTAGGGCAGGTCCTCGTTGGAGGTGGCCAGCGCCTGGCCGAGGCCGGCGACGTTGCCGTGGCCGAAGATGCCGGTGCAGCCGCCGAAGAACCGGCGCTCCACGCCGTCGCGCTCGCTCCACTGGTGGGCCAGGAAGCGTACGACGGCCTGCGCGACGGTCAGCCGGATCATGGGTTCCTCCCGAACGGCAGTCTGGGGTCGGTGGGCTGATCCTCCCAGGAGGAGCGGATCCAGGCGTGGCGGGGGTCGTCGCAGAACGCCATCGAACGTTGCTCCGCGGGGCCGGCCAGGACGTTCAGGTAGTAGAGGTCGTAGCCGGGGGCGGCCATGGAGGGGCCGTGGTAGCCGTAGGGGACGAGCACCACGTCGCCGGAGGAGACCTCGGCGAGGGTGTCGATCCGGCCGCCCTCCGAGGAGTAGACCCGCTGGTAGCCGATGCCCTGGCCGGCCACCTCGAAGTAGTAGATCTCCTCCAGCACCGCCTCGCCCGGGTTGGGGGTGTCGTGCTTGTGGGGCGGGTAGGAGGACCAGTTGCCCGCCGGGGTGAGGACCTCCACCGCCATGAGCTTGTCGCACTCGAAGGCGTCGGGCGCGCAGAAGTTGTTCACCTGGCGGCTGGCCTGGCCCGCGCCTCTGATCTCCACGGAGACCTCGGCGGCGGCGACGTAGCGGGGTTCGAACGAGCGGGTGGCGCGGGCCGAGGGGAACGCGATCCGCCCCGTACCCTCCACGGTCACAGGCGTAGAAATCGGGATATAGGCGAAATCGGAGGGGCCGTCGAAGACCGAGGCCCTGCCCGACAGGACGAACCTCTCGCCCGGGGTCGTGACCGTGCACGAGCCCGACAGGGGCAGGACGAGCACTTCCTCCTCACCGGTGTCGAACGACACGGAGGAGGAGGTCAGGTCCGCCGTGCGCAGGCCCGAGTAGGTCCAGCCGGCCAGGGACGGGGTGATCTCCACCGACCAGGGGCCACCGGCGGTCTTGCCGAAGGGCAGATAGCTCATGCGCGGGCCTCTCGCACCAGAGCCGCGGCGCCGTCCACCGCGGTCGTCACGTCGTCGTCCGGAGGATAGAGGAGGGCACGGCCGACCACGAGTCCACGGACGCCCGGCAGCGAGAGGGCGCGGTGCCAGTCCGCGTAGGCGGCGTCGATGTCGGGCGGGTCGCCCCCGAGCAGCAACGCGGGCAGCGTGGTGGCGGCCATCACGCGCTCCATCTCCGCCACGGCCGGGATCTTGAGCCAGGTGTAGGCGGAGGTCACGCCGAGGGCCTGGGCGATGCTGATCGCGCGGATCACGGCGTCGGGCGACAGGTCGTTGCGCAGCGCGCCCGATTCCGAACGCGACGACCAGAACGGCTCCACCATGGCCACCAGCCGCCTGCGGGCCAGGTCGGTGACCGCGTGGGCGCACGACTCCAGCGTGGCCACGGTGGCGTGGTCGGAGGGGTCGATGCGGCAGAGCATCTTGCCGCCGTCGAGCCGCATGGCCTCGATCGAGTCGGCGTCGAAGCCGGTGAAACGGTCGTCGAGCTCGAAGACCGAGCCCTGCAGGCCGCCCCTGTTCATGGAGCCGAAGGCCAGTTTGCCCTCCAGGGCGCCCAGCAGGAGCAGGTCCTCCAGGACGTCGGGAGAGGCCAGGATGCCGTCCACGCCCGGCCTGGACAACGCCAGCCGGAGACGTTCGAGCAGGTCGATGATGGCCAGGTGCCCGGGGCCGTCGCGGTGGAT
>NZ_JBHSPA010000063.1:48515-72260 GCF_042656245.1 Nonomuraea insulae | reverse complement strand
AACGGCCGGTCGCGCACGCCCAGGGCGCCGCGGGCCGCATGGTCGGCGGCGATGATCAGCAGGCGTTCACCCTCGCCGGGCAGGCCGCGCCGCACCCGGCGGGCCGCGGCCTCGGCGATCTCCTCCGGCCTGGAGGCGCGGATGTGGGTGAGCCGCCCGTAGTCGGCCGCCCTGGACAACGTCGTGTCGCTCAAGTGCGCGCCCCGTTCAGCAGAGCCTCCACCTCGGCGGTGGTCGGCATGGCGTCGGCGCAGGCCAGACGGGCCGCCACGTAGGCGCCGGCCGCGTTGGCGAAACGCAGCGTGCGCTCCAGCGGCCAGCCGCGCAGCAGCCCGAGGCAGATGGCGCCGCCGAACGCGTCTCCCGCGCCGATCCCGTTGACCACCTCGACCTCCATGGGCTCCACCAACGCGCTCTCCTCAGAGGTACGCGCGAAAACTCCGTCGGGGCCCATCTTCACGATCGCCACTCCTACACCGGCGTCCAGCAGCGCCTGCGCGGCGGCCTCCGGATCGCGCACGCCGACGGCCACCTCGACCTCCTCCTGGTTGCCCACGGCCACGTTCACGTGCGGCAACGTGCGGCGGGCCGCCTCGTGGGCCGCCTCGCGCGACTCCCACAACGTCGGCCGGTAGTCGAGGTCGAACACCGTCCACCCGGACGTGCGCGCCGACAGCGCGGCGGCGTGGGCGGCTGCGCTCGGCTCCTGGCTCAGCCCGGTCAGCGAGAACCAGAACAGGCCGGTCTCGGCGATCGCCGCGAGGTCCAGCATGTCCGGGGTGATCTGCAGGTCGGGCGGGCGGTCACCGCGGTAGAAGTAGATCGGGAAGTGGTCGGGAGGGAAGATCTCGCAGAACGTGACGGGTGTGGGCCGGCCCTCGATGGTGCTCACAAAGGTGTCGTCCACGCCGAACCCGCGGATCGCCCGGCGCACGTAGTCTCCGAACGGGTCGGCCCCCACACCGGTGATCACGGCGGGGCGCAGCCCGTGGCGCGCAGAGGCGACGGCGACGTTGGTCGGGCTGCCGCCGAGGAACTTGCCGAAGGTCTCGACGTCGGCCAGGCCGACCCCGGTCTGCAGGGGATAGACGTCGACGCCGGAGCGGCCGATCGTGATCAGGTCGTACAACAGCACCTCCAGAGACGGAGCTTACCTTCGACACTATGGCATATTGTCATGACATCCAGATGTCCGCTATGTTGCGAATTCCGGCCAAGCCTTTACGTCATATGCATGTCATGACATATTGGCCCAAGGCTGCCTCCTTTTCAGGACACGTCGGAGGGTTTGCATGGCATTGCGGAAACGTGTGGTCGCGGTCGTCGCCGTGGCCGGTCTGAGCCTGACCGCGTGCGGCCAGTCGTCCGGCGGGGGCGGTGACACCGTCGAGCTGACGATCACCCAGAACGCCATCGCCGGCGGCAAGAACGCCGCGGCCGCGAAGTGGCTCTCGGACTGGGTGGTACCCAAGTTCGAGGAGGCCCAGAAGGCGAAGGGCAAGGACGTCACGGTCAAGTTCGTACCCAGCGGTGTGGACGACGAGCAGTACAAGACCAAGCTCTCCCTCGACCTCAAATCGGGCAAGGGCGCGGACGTGATCGACATCGACAGCATCTGGGCCGGCGAGTTCGCCGAGGCCGGTTACGTCAAGCCGCTGTCGGAGCTGGTCGGACCCGAGGCCGAGAGCTGGGACGGCTGGTCGCAGATCCCCGAGGCCGTGCAGGGCATGGCGGAGTTCAACGGCAAGAAGTACGCGCTGCCGATCGGCACCGACGGCCGGGTGCTCTACTTCAACAAGACGTTGTTCGCCAAGGCCGGGCTGCCGGCCGACTGGCAGCCCAAGAGCTGGCAGGAGATCCTCGACGCCGGGACGAAGCTCAAGTCCTCGGGCGTGCCCGTGCCGATCCAGATCAACGCCGGCACCGCGATGGGCGAGGCCACCTCGATGCAGGGCGTGCTGCCGCTGCTCGCGGGCGCGGGCGGCGAGGTGCAGAAGGACGGCAAGTGGAGCGGCGCCTCCCAGCCGATGAAGGACGCGCTCGGCCTCTACCAGAAGATCTACGGCGGCGGCCTCGGCGACCCCAAGCTCCAGCAGGAGGCCAAGGGGCGCGACAAGTCGTTCCAGCAGTTCGCCGAGGGCAAGATCGGCATCCTGCTGGAGGGCGACTACTTCTGGCGCGGCGTGGTCAACCCCAAGGAGGGCGTGGCCAAGATGGACGACCGCGACCAGACCGTCGGGTACGCCATGATCCCCGCCATCGAGCCCGGCAAGGGCCTGCGCGGGCAGGACTTCATCAGCATGTCCGGCGGCGCCCTGCGGACGGTGAACCCGAACAGCAAGCATCCGAAGGAGGCCTTCGAGCTGCTGGCCTTCACCCTCTCGCCGGAGGCGCTGAAGGAGGAGACCAAGGACGGCAACGTGCGCATCACCCCGCGCACCGACGTCAACAAGGAGATCCTCGCCGGTGAGCCGCTGCTGACGTTCATCTCGGAGAAGGTGCTGCCGCTGACGGCCTACCGGCCGCCGGTCGCGGTCTATCCGCAGGTGTCGGTGGCGTTGCAGGAGGCCACGGCCGCGGTCGTCGGCGGCACGGCGCCCGACCAGGCGGCGGCCGACTACCAGAAGAAGCTTGAGGGAATCGTCGGTGGCGCAGGCAATATCGCCTCCTGAAGCTCCTGAGGCTCCTGAGGTCCGGGCCGAAGCCCGTTACAGCTCGGACGCGGCGGGCCTGGGCAAGGCGCGGGCCGGGGCCTTCATGGCCCCCGCCCTGCTGCTCATCGCCGTCTTCCTCGTCTTCCCCGCGCTCTGGGTGCTCTACCTGGGGCTCACGAACTACCGCCTGACCGGGGCCGCCGCCGCGGAGCCCCGGTTCGTCGGGCTGGACAACCTGTTCGACGCGGTCTCCAACCCGACGTTCTGGGACTCGACGTGGCTGACCGTGCAGTTCGTGCTGGGCTCGGCCGTCATCGGGCAGGTCGGGCTCGGCTTCACCATCGCCTGGCTGCTGCGCGAGCGGCGGGGCGTGGTGAAGCGGCTGGTCGAGGGCCTGGTCATCCTGGCGTGGATCCTGCCGAGCGCGATCGTGTCGTTCCTGTGGGTGGCGCTGCTCGACCGCGACGGCGGCACGCTCAACGCGCTGCTCGGCCTGCCGGGCTTCGCCCCGCTGCTCGACCACCCGATGTTGTCGATCATCGTGTTCAACACGTGGCGCGGCACCGCGTTCTCGATGATGTTGTACGGTGCCGCCCTCGGCAACGTGCCCCCCTCCCACCTGGAGAGCGCCCGCCTGGCCGGCGCCTCCGGCTGGCAGCAGCTCAGGGACGTGGTCTTCCCGCACATCAGGGGCCACATCCTGACGAACCTGCTGCTCATCAGCCTGTGGACGTTCAACGACTTCACCCCGTTCCTGCTCACCGCGGGCGGCCCCGACGGCAAGTCCGAGGTGCTGGCCGTGCACGTGTACAAGGTGGCCCTGCAGAGCGGCGAACTCGGCTACGGCGCCGCCGTCTCCACGATCATCCTGCTGATCAACCTGGTCGTGGCGGTGTTCTACCTGCGGCTGCTGCGGAGCAAGAAATGACGCGTTTCGTCCTGGGCCGGATCGGGTTCTACACGCTGGTCGCGGTGCTGCTGGCCTTCTTCACGATCCCGCTGCTGTGGCTGGTGACCGCGCCGTTCACCTCCGACCCCACGTATGAGGTGTCGGTGCCCGACTTCACCCTGGACAACTTCCTGGCGGTGCTGGAGCACCCGTACGCGTTGCCGTCGCTGTGGAACTCGGTCATCCTGGCCGCGGGGACCGCCGTGCTGGTGGTCGTCCTGGCGGCGCTGGCCGCATACGCGCTGAGCCGGGTGCGGCTGCCGGGGCGCGACGCGTTGTTGTACGCGTTACTGCTGCTGTCGTCGATCATCACGGGGACGGCGGCGATGGTGCCGCTGTTCCAGCTCGCGGTGGAGCTGAACCTCATCGACTCGCAACTCGGGCTGATCCTCATCCTGACCGGCGGGCTGCTGCCGGCGGCGATCTTCATGCTGAAGGACTTCATGGACGCCACGCCGAAGTCGTACGAGGAGTCGGCGCGGGTCTTCGGGGCCACGCCGCTGCAGATCGTGCGGCACGTGGTCGTCCCCCTGGTACGGCCGGGGCTGGCGACCATCGCCGTGTGGGCCGTGGCCAACGTGTGGGGGAACTTCCTGATGCCGTACCTGTTGCTGAGCGACGTGGAGAAACAGCCGGCGGCGGTGATCACGTACACGCTGTACACCGAGGGTGGCCAGGCCAACCTCAGCATGTTGTCCACGTTCGGGCTGCTGTACTCCATTCCGGTGGTGCTCATGTACCTGTTCGTCAGCAAGAAGTACGGCTTCCGCTTCCACGGAGGGATCAAGCGTTAATGGCCGCCATCGAACTACGCGGGCTGACCAAGGTCTACCCCGGCGGGGTGAAAGCGCTCGACGCGCTCGACCTGGCCGTTCCCGACGGCGAGTTCTTCGCCCTGCTCGGGCCCTCGGGCTGCGGCAAGACGACGTTGCTGCGCACGATCGCCGGGCTGGAGAGCGCCACGGGCGGGTCCGTGATCATCGGCGGGCGGAACGTGACGGGGACGCAGCCGGGCGGGCGGGACGTGGCGATGGTGTTCCAGGACTACGCGTTGTTCCCGCACATGGACGTCACGGACAACATCGCCTATCCGCTGCGGATCAAGAAGGTCCCCAAGGGGGCGCGCCGCGACAAGGCCGCCGAGGTGGCGGCCCGGCTCGGGCTCGACCACCTCATGGACCGGCGGCCGGGGCAGCTGTCGGGCGGGCAGCAGCAGCGGGTGGCGCTGGCCAGGGTGATGGCCACGCAGGCGCAGGCGTTCCTGTTCGACGAGCCGCTGTCCAACCTGGACGCGCGGCTGCGGCTGGAGGCGCGCACGTTCCTCAAGAAGCTCCAGCGTGAGCTGGGTGTCACCACCGTCTTCGTCACCCACGACCAGGCCGAGGCGCTGGCCATGGCCGACCGGATGGCGGTCATGGAGGCGGGGCACATCCGGCAGATCGGCACGCCGGCCGAGGTTTTCCAGCGGCCGGCGAACACGTTCGTCGCGGGGTTCATCGGGTCCACGCCGATGAATCTGCTGGACGGTTCCGTACGAGGTGACACGCTGGAGGTGGCAGGGTGCGAGGTCGCGGTCCCGGACAGCGCGCAGGGACTGCTGTCCGACACCGAGAAGATCGTGTACGGCGTGCGGCCCGAGTACATGACCTACTCGGCCGAGCCCGCGCAGGGCGCGCTGGGCGGGAAGGTGGTCATCGTGGAGAACCTGGGCGCGTCCCACCTGGTGACTCTCGACGTCAACGACGTGAGCGTGCAGGCCGTGGTGCCGGAGGGCAGCGAGCCGGCGGTCGGTGACGAGGGCCACGCCGTGCCCCGGCGCGACCGGGCGCTGGTCTACCGGGACGGGGAGCTGGTGTGAGGGGCCACTGGAGTCTGGACGACCGGCTGGAGCGGATGCTGCGGGAGGTGCCGTTCGAGGTGCCCGCGGGGGCCGCCGCCGTCTCCGTGAAGCTTTCCTATGACAGGTCGCAGGGCGTGATCGACCTCGGGTGCGGCTCCCCGGACGGCTTCCGTGGCTGGTCGGGGGGCGCGCGTGACGAGTACACGATCACTCGCGACTGGGCCACCCCCGGTTACCTGCCGGGCGAGCCGGAGGCCGGGACCTGGCACGTGTGGCTGCGCCTGCACCGGATCCCGTCGCAGGGCCTGGACTACACGCTGGACGTCTCGTTCGAGAGCGTGCCCGAGCCGGTCGCGGAGGAGCCGCCGCACGGCGAGCGCCCGCCCCGTCGGGACATTCCCGACATCGACGGCCTGCGGTGGTTCGCCGGCGACTTCCACGCCCACACCGTGCACAGCGACGGCAGCCTGACGATCGCCGAGCTGGCGGAGCTCGCCCACGGGCGCGGCCTCGACTTCCTGGCCGTCACCGACCACAACACGGTCAGCCACCATCCCTGGCTGGACAAGATCGGCCGGGACATCACACTGATCCCCGGTCAGGAGGTCACCACCGACCGCGGCCACGCGAACGTGTTCGGCGAGGTCGGCTGGGTGGACTTCAGGAAACCCGCCGACTCCTGGGTGGAGCACGCCGAGCGCGAGGGCGGGCTGATCTCGATCAACCACCCGCTCGGCGGCGACTGCGCCTGGTTGTTGCCGATCAGCCGCCGCCCCCGGGTGGCCGAGGTGTGGAGCTCCGGCTGGTGGGACCGCCGCTGGGGCGCGCCGCTGGCCTGGGCCGACGCCTGGCGTGACGACGTGATCGCGATCGGCGGCAGCGACTTCCACCGGCACGGATCCGACGGCCTGCCCGGCGGGCCCACGACCTGGGTGCTGGCCGAAGACGTGGACGCGGTGCTGGACGGCGTGCGGGCCGGGCGCACCGCCGTCTCCACAGGGCCAGACGGGCCGCTGCTGGTCAGGCTGGGCGACGAACTGCTCGCACTGGACGCCGGCGGCCTGGTGCTGGTACGCCCCGACGGCTCGCGGCAGGTCGTCCGCGGCGATCGGGTGCTGCTCCCGGCGATCGACGGACCGCATCGGTTGGAAACGTATGAGAACGAGGTGATCGCCCTATGCGCGTGAGGAAAATCGCCAACGCCCCCGTCAGCTTCGGCGTCTTCGAGCTCAGCGACGCGCCGCCGCCGCTGAGCGCCGACGAGATGGTCCGCGCGTTGTCCGAGGCCGGCTACGAGGGCATCGACTCCGGGCCGATCGGCTACCTGGGCACCGGCTCCGAGCTGGCCGACCGGTTGTCCGGGGCCGGGCTGCTGCTGGCCGGCGGCTGGGTGGACCTGCGCTACGACGACGCGGAGGAGTACAGGAAGGGGCTGCCCGCGCTGGAGGCCGCGCTCGACGTGTTCGCCGCCGCGCCCGCCGGTGATCTGGCGCCCCGGCCCACGATCGCCGGTCCCGGCACGCCGGAGCGGTTCGCCCGGCCCGGCGGGAGCGCTCCAGGGCTGCCGGCGGCGGAGTGGCCCGCGTACGCCGCCCGTATTCAGGAGACCGCCGAGCGGTGCCGCGAGCGCGGGTTCGAGCCCGCCTTCCACCACCACCTGGGCACCTACGTCGAGACCCCGGAGGACGTCGAGCGGCTGCTGGAGCTGACCGACGTGGAGCTCTGCCTGGACACCGGCCACCTGCTGCTGGCCGGGGGAGACCCGGTCGAGTGCCTGCGCTCGTGGGCGGGCCGGGTCGGGCACGTGCACATCAAGGACGGCGACACGAAGATCCTCGCCCAGGCCCTGGCCGACGGCGTGGACCTGCGCGAGCTGATGGGCCGTGGCGGGTTCGCCCTGCTCGGCGAGGGCGAGCTGGACCTGCCCGCCGTGGTGCGCGCGCTGGACGAGATCGACTACGCCGGCTGGATCATCATCGAGCAGGACACCCTGCCGGGGCGGCGCACCGTCGCCCAGAACATCGCCGACCAGGCGGCCAACCGCCGGAAGCTGAAGGACTTGGGGCTTTGAGAATCGCGCTTGTGGGTTGCGGGGCCGTCACCCAGGCGGTCTACGTGCCGCTGCTGTCCAGGCGGCGCGACCTGTTCGAGGTGAGCGCCGTGTGCGACCTGTCGCCCGCGCTCGCGGACGCCGTGGGTGATCGGCTGGGCGCCGCCGGGCGGTACACCTCCGTGGCGGAGATGCTGGCCGCCGGGGGTTTCGAGGCCGTGGTCGTGCTGGCCTCCGGCTCCCACGGAGAGACGGTGCGGCAGGCGCTGGCCGGCGGCTACGCCGTGCTCTGCGAGAAGCCGCTCGCGCTGACCAGGGCCGAGGTGGCGGCGCTGCCCGAGGGGCGGCTGATGGTCGGCTACATGAAGCAGTACGACCCGGCCGTGCGCCGGGCCGAGGAGGTGCTGGCCGGGCTGGGCGGTCCCGAGGTGATCAGGGCGGTCGAGGTGACCGTGCTGCATCCGAGCGGGGAGTCGCAGCTCGCCTTCGCGAACCTGACGCAGGCGCGGGACGTGGACCCCGGGCTGCTGGCCTCGTTGCGCTCGGCGGAGAACGAACTGGTGTCGCGGGCGCTGGGGGAGGCGGCTCCGGAGGCGGTGCGGAGCCTGTACGGGGTGTCGCTGGGGTCGATATGCCATGATCTGTCGCTCTTGAGGCGCTTCACCGGCTCCCCCAACGAGATCTCGTACGTCGAGACGTGGGGCGCGGCGCCCGGCTCCATCGAGATCTCCGGGCCCCTGCCCGTCCGGGGCCGGTTCTCCCTGCGCTGGCACTACCTGGAGGACTACCCCGCCTACCGCGAGACCGTGACGATCCACCACGACCGGGGCTCGCTCGAACTCCTCTTCCCCTCGCCCTACCTGATGAACGCCCCCACCACGCTCACCGTCGTCTCCGACGCCGAGAGCCGTACGCACTGGCGGGAGGTGACCGAGGCGTTCGAGGTACAACTGGCGGCCTTTCATGCTTACGTGAACGATGGCAAGCCGCCGCTCACCGACGTGGGCGGCGGGCTGGAGGACATCGTCACGGCGCAGCGGATCGCGGCGCGCTACGCCGTACAGCATGAGCTGCCCATTGGAGGGGAAGCGGCGTGAGCCAGGAGATCGTGGTCGTACCGCACACGCACTGGGACAGGGAGTGGTACGAACCCTTCCAGCGGTTCAGGCTGCGCCTCGTGGCGCTGCTCGACGAGGTCCTCGACACCATGGAACGCGAGCCCGCCTACCACTTCACCCTCGACGGGCAACTCGCCTGCGTCGACGACTACCTGGAGGTGCGCCCCGAGAACCGCGACCGGGTGGCGGCGCTGGTGGAGTCGGGGCGCCTGGCGGTGGGGCCGTGGCAGATCCTGCTCGACGAGTTCCTGTGCTCGGGCGAGAACATCGTGCGCAACCTGGAGCTGGGCATGTCCAGAGCGGACAAGCTCGGCGGGGCCATGCCTGTCGGGTACCTGCCGGATATGTTCGGGCACACGGCTCAGATGCCGCAGATCCTGCGCAAGGCGGGGCTGCTGCACGCCTGCGTCTACCGTGGTGTGCCGTCCTCCGTCGTCACCGACGCCTTCGCCTGGGTGGCGCCCGACGGCACGGCGCTGCGCACGCAGTACCTGCCCGCCGGTGGTTATGGGAACGGGGCGCATCTGTTCTCCGAGGCGGAGGGGCTGGAGGAACGGGCGGCGGCGTTCGTCAGGACGATGCGGGAGTGGCACGGGCCCGAGGGCTCGCTGCTGGCGATGTACGGCACCGACCACTCCGCGCCCGTACGCGGGCTGCCGGAGATGGTGACGGCGATCGGCGCCCGCATGGACACCCTGTCCGGATACATCGGCGCCCATCCGGGTGCTGTGGACGGGCTGCCGCAGGTGCACGGCGAGTTGCGCTCCCACGCGCGAGCCAACGTCCTGCCCGGCGTCATCTCGGTCCGCGCCCACGTCAAGCAGGCCATGGGCCGCGCCGAACGCATGGTGGAACGCTACGCCGAGCCGCTGGCCGCCCTCTGGGGCGAGGAATGGCCTGGCCGCTTCCTCGACATGGCGTGGTGGCGGCTGGTGGACGCCAGCGGGCACGACTCCGTCACCGGGTGCGGCGTGGACGAAACCGCCCAGCAGGTTGCCGCCCGCATCGCCGAGGCCGAGCACCTCGGGCAGGCCGTGCGCGACATGGTGACCGCCCGCCTGGCGCGGACCGTGCCGTCGGACGGCGTGCTCGTCGTCAACCCCACCCCGTCCGGGCGGCGCGGCGTCGTGATCGTGGACGTCGCGGGAACGGACTCGCTGGTGGACCCGTGGGGCGAGCCGGTGCCCGCGCAGAACCTGGAGTACGCGCCCACGCTGCTGCTCGACGAGGAGATGGACCCGGCCACGGCGCTGACCTTCATCCACGGCACCGAGCTGTACGGGCAGCACATCACGGACTGGTCGATCGGGGACGGGACGCTGACGTTCACCGTGGCGCGGGAGCCGTCGGCGGGTTTCGACGTGGACGACCTGCGCGGCGCCCTCGACGGCGTGACCCGCGTGCGCATACTCGCCGAACCCCGCCGCACGGTGGCCGCCCTGGTGGAGACCCCGCCCCTCGGGCACACGAGCATCCGCCCGGCCTCCCGCGAGCAGGTGTGGGCCGGCGCCGATCGCCTCCCGCCCGGCGAGCACCACCCGTCCTGCTGGCTGGGCTCTGACTCGGCGCCGCTGCCGGTGCGCGGCGACGAGGAGGTGCTGGACAACGGGCTGCTGCGGGTCACGATCGCGCGGGACGGCACGCTGACGCTGGTGGGCCGCGACGGCACCACGGTCACGGGCGCCGGGCGCGTCGTGGACCGCGGCGACGTGGGCGACACCTACAACCACGCGCCGCCGCTCGCCGACCTGATGGTCTCGGAGCCGGAACTCCTCTCCTCCGAGCTGATCTGCTCGGGGCCGGTGGTCGCGATGGTGGACGTGCGGCGCACCTACCTCTGGCCCGCGTCGGGTGAGACCGTCGACGGCGCTCCCGAGCTGCCCGCCATGACGCGCACCTCCCGGATGGAGGAGATCACCGTCACCACCCGGGTCGAGCTGCGGGCGGGCGAGCCGTTCGTGCGGCTGCGGGTCGAGTTCGACAACCGGTGCGACGATCACCGGGTACGCCTGCACGTCCCACTGCCCTCGCAGGCCGTGGAGTCGTACGCGGAAGGGCAGTTCGCCGTCGTCACCCGGGCTCTGACCTCGGAGGGCGGCTGCGGCGAGACCCCGCTGCCCACCTTCCCGGCCTCCTCCTGGGTGGCCGCCGGCGGGGTGGCGGCGTTGCTGGAGCATGTGACGGAGTACGAGGTGGTGGACGGGGAGCTGGCCCTGACGCTGCTGCGTTCCGTCGGCTACCTCTCCCGCAACCGCAACGCCCTGCGCCCGGAACCGGCCGGGCCCCAGTTGCCGACTCCCGCCGCCCAGTCGCGCGGGCTGCGGTCGGTGAACCTGGCGCTGATGCCGTACCAGGGGGATTGGGGCGAGGTGGTGCCTCAGGCGGAGGTCTTCCGCCACGACCTGCTGGTGGTGCCCGGGCTGGGGGACCCTGCCCTTCCGCTGCCCTCGCCCGCGGCCGGGGTGTCGGTGACAGGGGAGGGCGTGGCGATGACCTCGCTCCGAGACCGCGACGGGTGGAAGGAACTCCGCGTCGTCGCCCTGACCCCGTCCGCCACGGAAGCCGTCATTTCCGGCAACCTGCTGCAAGCCCGGCATGCGGACCTGCGTGGCCGCCCGGGGGAGTCGGTGCCGGTCAGCGATGGCGCGGTGCGGTTGCCCCTGGGCGCGTGGGAAATCGCGACCATCCAGTTTCGTCAACTCTAGGTAATGAATCGAACGCGCGTTCGCCGGACGCTGAGAAGCTCTATTCGTGGCTGGAATACATCGCGAATTTCCGGGCTCGCGAGAAATGCCCGGCCTGTCTGGTCGTCATCTGCCCCAACACCGAAGTGGCCCGGTGGGCGCAGCAGGAGATTTACACCGGCCATCCTGGGCTGATATTGAAAGTGCTGGCCATCCACAGGGGAAACACCCCGGTCATCACGGACGTCGGTCAGGCCAGGAGCAATATCGTGCTGGCGGCCATCTCGGCTGTCACGCAGAGCGAACATCCGAGATTCAAGGAGATCGCTGCGGCGGTTCAGGAGGCGATGAAACACATCGATGAAAGCCTCGCCTACCGATACGCTCGTTACATCAACCTGTCACTGGAAGGTGACGCGCAGGCAGAATGGAACCGAGGCATGCAGACGATGAAGTATCCGTACCAGGGCGAGTACTCCGAGAGTCTCCTGGCTGAGGGCAGGGTAGAGGGAGAGGCGCGGTCCGTGCTGAAGATCCTCGACGTGCGTGGACTGGCAGTGTCCGAGGAAGTCCGGAAGCGGATCATGGACTGCCGGGAGCAGTCCCTCCTGGATGTCTGGCTCCAGCGGGCCATCAAGGTCCAGTCGGTGGAGGAGTTGTTCGACTGAGCGTTCAGCGGCGTCGGTCGTTGCCGGAGGAAGGGCCTCGCGTTCTAAGGGCCGAGGAGGCCGAGTTGGCGGGCTGCTCTGATGGCCAGCCAGACTTCGGCGAACGCGGCGCTGGACGACAGGTCCCGTCCCGTGAGTGTGGCGAATCTGCGCAGGCGGTAGGCCAGCGTGTTGGGGTGGATGTGGAGGGCGGACGCGGCGTCCTCCATGTGGCGGTTGCGTTCCATCCACACCTGTACGGACGTCAGCAACCGCGAGGCGTGTACCTCGTCGTAGGCCAGCACCTCGCCCAGCACGTGATCCACCAGAGCTGAGAGCGTCGCCGGATCGTCAGGTAGCCAGCGGCCTGTTGTGTCCTCCCCGTAGTGGACCAGGGGCTTGCCCGACTCGGCGGCATGGGAGACGGCCCAGACGGCCTCTCGTTCAGCGACCCGCAGCGACTCCCCGGGGGCGAACGGGCGGCTGGCGCCGGTCGCGGCGCCCGGGACGGTGGCGATTGCCGGTCCCAGCTCGGAGGGGCCCAGGACGTAGTGGTCATTGCCGCGTCTCAGCATCAGGTGCGGAAGATCGTCCATGGCGCGGCGGAGGGTGTCATCGGGGGCGTCGCGGACGACCAGCAGGATCGCGTCCGCGTCCGTGGGCAGGCCGAGGCGGGCCAGGCGGCGGCGGGCGGCCGGCGGGTCGAGGAGAGCCTGGAGGAGTTCGGCCAGCGTCTCCGCGCCCTCCCGCCGGAGGGTCTCGCGTTCGTGCCTGGCCATGGCCACCCGCAGGGCCGCGACCGTGGCGATGTGCTGGACCACGGCCAGGCCCGCCGGTCGGGCGGCCTCGCGTTCCAGGGCCACGAGGTAGCCGGCGGGGCCGCCGGGGGCCGGGACCGGGACGACGAAGCCGCCCGGGATCGTGGGCGGGGCGTCGGGCTGGGTGGGGAGCACGGCGAGGGGCGGCACCGGGACGCCGGGCAGGAGGGGGCGGCCGTGGCGGGTCGAGAGGTAGACGTCGTATCCCGACAGGCGTTCCAGGCGCTGGAAGAGCGTGGCCGTGTCCAGGTCCTCCGCGGCCAGCCAGCGCAGCGCGCCGAAGACCTGGAGCTGGGCGCCGAGGCGATGGCCGGCGTCGTCCTGGAGCGCCGCCGCCACCTCCTGGGAGATCGCGATGAACGGGACCGCCAGCGGCACCTCCAGCACCGGCATCCCGCGCTCCTCCGCGGTCTCGAAGAAGGCCGGGTGCAGGGGCGGAACGTGGAGCTGGGCCGACAGGGCCAGGGCCGAGACGCCGGCGTCGTCCAGGCGTTCCAGGTAGACGCGCTGCCTCGCCGCGCCCCGGGGGACGCCGATGCCGGTGGTCATGATGACCTCCGAGCCGAGGAGCCACGGCGTGGGGTCGTCCAGTTCGCTCACGTGGGCCCACGAGACCGAGCGTGATAAGCCGGACTCGCCCGCCAGCAGGCGTAGCTGGAGGGCCGGGGAGCGGAGGAGGTCCTCGACCGTCAGCCGGGGCGGTCTGTCCTCGGTAGCCGGGTTGTGGCTGGGCACAACACACACCGTAATACTTCGTGATGACCACAATTGCCGCTGGTCAGCGCCATGACCAACACTGACCGCATGACCACAGGACCTGTCGACTCCAGCAAGGTCCCGCGCTTCGCCGGGCCCGCCACCTTCGCCCGTCTGCCCCGCCTCGACCAGGTCGGGCATGCCGACGTGGCGATCGTGGGGGTGCCCTTCGACGCCGGCGTCTCCTACCGGCCGGGCGCCAGGTTCGGGCCCGCCGCGGTCAGGGAGGCGTCGCGGTTGTTGCGGCCGTACCATCCGGGGCTGGACGTCGCCCCGTTCGAGCGGGTGCAGGTCGCGGACGCCGGTGACATCGCGGCCAATCCCTTCGACATCGGCGCGGCCATCGAGACGATCGAGGGGGCGGCCGACGAGCTGGACGCCAGGCTCGTCACCATCGGTGGCGACCACACGATCGCGCTGCCGCTGCTCCGGTCGGCGGCCAGGAAGCACGGGCCCGTCGCGCTGGTGCATTTCGATGCGCATCTGGACACGTGGGACACTTACTTCGGGGCCGCGTACACGCACGGGACGCCGTTCAGGAGGGCCGTCGAGGAGGGGATCCTCGACACGGAGGCGCTCAGCCACGTCGGCATCCGGGGGTCCCTCTACGACAGGAAGGATCTGACGGACGACCGGCGGCTCGGGTTCGGCATCGTGACGGCGGCCGATGTGCTGCGGCGCGGGCTGGACGAGGTGATCGACCTGCTGCGGCAGCGGGTCGGCGACCGGCCCCTGTACGTCTCCGTCGACATCGACGTGCTCGACCCCGCCCACGCCCCCGGCACCGGCACCCCCGAGGCGGGCGGGATGACGAGCAGGGAACTGCTGGAGATCCTGCGCGGCCTGGCCGGCGCGAACCTGGTCGGGGCGGACGTGGTCGAGGTGGCCCCGGCCTACGACCACGCGGAGATCACCTCGATCGCCGCCTCCCACGTGGCCTACGACCTCGTCAGCCTGATGGCGGTTCAGAAGGAGTGGAGATGAGCGGCTCCATCACCGAGATCGAGACCTATGGGGTCGAGCGCATCCCCGACGCCGGGCGTACCGCTCGCCCCGTGGATCTGTTCAGGCTCGAGTTCGGGGGCGCGAACACGTTCGCGACCTGCGTGCTCGGGGCCTTTCCCATCCTGTTCGGGCTGTCGTTCTGGGACGGGCTGGCCGCCACCGTGCTCGGCCTGGTGGTGGGGGCGCTGATCCTGGCGCCGCTGTCGTTGTTCGGGCCGCTCAACGGGACCAACAACGCGGTATCCTCCTCGGCGCACCTGGGCGTGCACGGGCGCGTCGTGGGCTCGTTCCTGTCGTTGCTGACCGCGATCGCGTTCTTCTCGATCTCGGTGTGGTCGTCGGGGGACGCGCTGGTGGGCGGCGCTCACCGGTTCGCCGGGCTGCCGGACACCGACCTCTCGTACGGCGTGGCGTACGCGTTCTTCGCCGTCCTCGTGCTCGTGGTCTGCGTGTACGGCTTCCGCTTCATGCTGTTCGTCAACAAGATCGCGGTCGCGGCGGCGTCCGTGCTGTTCGTCCTGGGAGTGTTCGCCTTCGCCGGCGACTTCGACCCCTCCTACCCCGGCACGCTCTCATCCGGTGACCCGCTGTTCTGGCCCTCGTTCATCGGCGCGGCGCTGATCGTGTTGTCGAACCCGGTCTCGTTCGGCGCCTTCCTGGGCGACTGGTCCCGCTACATCCCGGCGAGCACCCCGCGCGGCCGGGTGCTGGCGGCGGCGTTCCTGGCGCAGCTCGCCACCATCCTGCCGTTCTTCTTCGGCCTGGCCACCGCCTCGATCATCGCCGCCAAGGCCGCGGAGTACGTGGACCCGGCCGCCCCCAACTACGTCGGCGGGCTGCTGGCCATCTCGCCCGGCTGGTATTTCGTCCCCGTCTGCCTCATCGCCCTGATCGGCGGCATGTCCACCGGCACCACCTCGCTGTACGGCACCGGCCTCGACTTCTCCAGCGTCTTCCCGCGCTTCTCCCGGGTCCAGGCCACGATCTTCATCGGAGTCCTGTCGATCGTGTTCATCTTCGTCGGCCGGTTCGCCGCGAACCTCACCCAGAGTATTTCGACGTTCGCCACCCTGATCATCACGTGTACGGCGCCCTGGATGGTCATCATGATGCTCGGCTACCTGACGCGCCGCGGCTGGTACGACCCGGAGGCCCTGCAGGTCTTCAACCGGCGCCAGCGCGGCGGCCGCTACTGGTTCACCCACGGCTGGAACTGGCGTGGCGTGACCGCCTGGCTGGTCTCCGCCGCCCTGGCCCTGACCTTCGTCAACCTGCCCGGCCAGTTCGTCGGCCCGTTCGGTCACCTGGCCAGCGAGGTGGACATCTCCCTGCCGGTCGGCCTCGCCGTGGCCGGGCTGCTCTACCTGGCGCTGCTCACCGCCTTCCCGGAGCCACGCGAGGTCTACGGCCCCGACGGGCCCCGCCTGGTCCGCTCGGCCGACACCCAGATCCTGCCCATCGTCGACGCCGCCACCGAACCGGTCACATGAGGCGAAGGGCGGGAGCTCGCGGAGTGAGGTTAGCGGGTGCCCCAGGAGTAGGTCTGCTTGCGGAGCTTCAGGTAGACGAACGACTCCGTCGCACGCACGGCGGGGATGGCGCGGATCTTGCTGAGGATCTCCAGCAGGTGCCCGTCACCCTCGCAGACCACCTCCACGATCACGTCGAACGAGCCGGCGGTGAGCACCACGTAGTCGATCTCATCGATCGCCGCCAGCTCGTCGGCCACCGACTCCAGATCGCCCTCGCAGTTGACGCCGATCATGGCCTGCCGGGGGAAGCCCAGCGTGAGAGGGTCGGTGACGGCGACGATCTGCATGACCCCGGTGTCCTGCAACCTCTGGACCCGCTGGCGCACCGCCGCTTCCGAGAGGCCGACGGCTTTCCCGATCGCCGCGTAAGGCATGCGCCCGTCGCTCTGCAGCTGCTCGATGATCTGCTTGGACAGGTCGTCGAGCACTACGGGGCCGGCGCTTGAATGGTTTCTGCGTACGCGCGGCGGCGTGGTCATCGAGAGGGTTCCTCCTACCGGTCCGGCATTACGGGGGCGTTCCCGCCGGGTTGCCGTCCTGCTGCGACATGTTGTCAGTTCCTAGCGGTCTGTCAAGCGAATTCGTAGCAATTTGATATCTTCACCACGAAATCCCTTGTCCGGATGCCATTGCTCTGTCAGAGTCGCGGCATCTCAGCCACCTCACGAGGAGGTCATCACCTTGACGACCACCCGTCTGCAGAACTACGTGAACGGCGAGTTCGCGGACGCCAGGAGCGGCCGATTCTCCGACATCATCGATCCCTGCACGGGCGAGGCCTATGTCCAGGCCCCCGTGTCGGGACAGGAGGATATCGACGCCGCCTTCGCCGCCGCGGCCGCCGCGTTCGAGTCGTGGGGCACGACCACGCCGGGTGAGCGGGCCAACCTGCTGCTCAAGGTGGCCGACGCGATCGACGCGCGGGCCGATGAGATCAACGAGGCCGAGTGCCGCAACACCGGTAAGCCCCGCGCCCGCATGGCCGAGGACGAGACGCCGATCGCCGCCGACCACTTCCGCTTCTTCGCGGGCGCGGCGCGCACGCTGGAGGGCCCGACGGCCGGTGAGTTCCTGGCCGAGCACACCAGCGTCATCAGGCACGAGCCGATCGGCGTCGTCGGTCAGGTCACGCCGTGGAACTACCCGATGATGATGGCGGTCTGGAAGATCGCTCCCGCGCTGGCGGCCGGCAACACGATCGTGCTGAAGCCGTCCGACACCACTCCCGTCTCCACGCTCAAGCTCGCCGAGATCCTCGGCGACGTGCTGCCTCCGGGCGTCTTCAACGTCGTCACCGGCGACCGCGAGACCGGCGCCCTGGTCGTGAGCCACCCGACCGCCGCCATGGTGGCGATCACCGGCTCGGTCGGCGCGGGCATGTCGGTGGCCAAGAGCGCCGCCGACGACCTCAAGCGCGTGCACCTGGAGCTCGGCGGCAAGGCGCCGGTCGTGGTGTTCGAGGACGTCAAGGACCTCGGCAAGGCCGCCGCCGACATTGCCGTCGCGGGCCTGTACAACGCCGGCCAGGACTGCACGGCCGCCTGCCGGGTGCTCGTCCACGAGAGCGTGCACGACGAGTTCGTGGCCGCGCTCACCGAGGCCGCGGCCGGGACGGTCACCGGCGACCTGGGCAACGAGGAAGCGCTCTACGGGCCGCTCAACAACGAGAACCAGCTCGCCAAGGTCCAGGGCTTCATCGAGCGCGTCCCGGCGCACGCCAAGGTGCTCACCGGCGGCCACCGCGTCGGCGACAAGGGCTACTTCTTCGCCCCGACCATCGTCGACGGGCTCAAGCAGGACGACGAAATGGTGCAGAACGAGGTCTTCGGGCCCGTGATCACCGTCCAGACGTTCAGCGACGAGGCCGACGCGCTGGCCAAGGCCAACGACGTCAGGTACGGCCTGAGCGGCTCGGTGTGGACCTCCGACCACGGCCGCGCCATGCGCATGTCGAACCGGCTCGACTTCGGCGTGGTGTGGGTCAACACCCACATCCCGTTCGTCTCGGAGATGCCGCACGGCGGCTTCAAGCATTCCGGGTACGGCAAGGACCTGTCGGTGTTCGGTCTGCACGACTACACCAGGGTCAAGCACGTCATGCACTACATCGGCGAATAAGAAGGAAAAGTCCTGGATATGACCGGGCTGAGTGCGATTGAGCTTGAGGACGTCGTCAAGGAGTATCACTCGCATGGCGAGGTCGTCCAGGCGGTCAAAGGCGTGACACTGGACGTCGCCGAGGGGGAGTTCTTCTCCCTCCTCGGCCCGTCCGGTTGCGGCAAGACCACCACCATGCGGATGGTCGCCGGGTTCGAGGCGCCCACGAAGGGCCTGGTGCGCCTGCGCGGCCAGGACGTCACGAACGTTCCGCCGAACAGGCGCGACGTCAACATGGTCTTCCAGTCCTACGCGCTCTTCCCGCACATGAGCGTCTGGGACAACGTGGCCTTCGGCCTCAAGCAGCGCAGGACGCCGCAGGAGGAGGTCCGGCGGCGGGTCGGCGAGATGCTGGAGATCGTCGATCTCACCGGGCGGGAGAAGCGGATGCCGCGGGAGTTGTCCGGCGGCCAGCAGCAGCGCGTGGCCCTGGCCAGGGCCCTGGTCAACCGGCCGCGCGCGCTCCTGCTCGACGAGCCGCTCGGCGCGCTCGACCTCAAGCTGCGCCAGGCCATGCAGATCGAGCTCAAGCGCATCCAGCGCGAGGTCGGCATCACGTTCGTGTACGTCACACACGACCAGAACGAGGCGCTGACCATGAGCGACCGGATCGCCGTCATGAACGACGGCCTGGTCGAGCAGCTCGCCGGGCCGCGCGAGCTCTACGAGCGGCCCGCGACGGTGTTCGTGGCCGGCTTCATCGGCACCTCCAACCTGCTCGCCGGCGCCGCGACCGGCGGCGAGCTGCGGCTCGGCGGGGGCGGCCGGGTGCTGGTGCCGGGGCACGACGGCGACGTCACGGTCACCGTGCGGCCGGAGAAGATCACGATAGGCACCGACGAGCCCGCGCAGGGACTGAGCGCCGTACGCGGGACCGTGGCCGAGGTCGTCTACCTGGGCACCTACAACAGTTACACGGTGAGTCTCGCTGACGGGGCCGGCGCGACCGAGCGTAGCGAGGGCGCCGATCAGACACAGCACCACAGTGATGGTCGTTCCGCCGCTCGCGGCGGAACGACCATCACTGTCTTTCAGCAGAATGCGGTTGACGCGACGGCGACGGCGGAGCGGGGCGACTCCGTGTGGTTGTCGTGGCAGGCGCAGCACTCGTACGTGATTGGAAGTTGACATCTCCCCATGAACCCCCTCACGCGTGGAATGACGCAGCCCCGTACCCGTCGTGACGTCTTCAGGCTGGCCGGGTTCTCCGCCGCCGGCCTCGCCCTGGCCGCCTGTGGCGTGCAGGGGCAGAAGGCGGCGCCCCCCAAGGCCGACGCCGTCGCGGACTTCTGGTCCAAGCAGAGCAAGCACGGCAAGGTCGTCTTCGCCAACTGGCCCGAGTACATGCCGGAGGACAAGGGGCCGCTGGAGAAGTTCAAGAAGGACACCGGCATCTCCTACGAGTACAAAGAGGTCATCCAGGAGAACGCCGAGTTCTTCGGCAAGGCCGACCCCGTGCTGCGCGCCGGGCAGCCGCTGGGCTACGACATCGTCGTCATGACCAACGGCATCCAGCTCCAGCACATGATCGAGCTGGGCTACGCGGTGGCGCTCGACCACTCCAAGCTGCCGAACTTCCAGGCCAACGCCGGGGAGAAGTATCGGGAGCGGTCCTACGATCCCGGGAACAAGTACACGGTTCCCTACACCTCCGGCGTGACCGGCATCGCGTACAACACCGACTACGTCAAGGACGAGATCACCAGCATCGAGTCGTTGTTCGACCCGAAGTTCAAGGGACGGGTCGGGATGATGGCCGACGCGCAGGAGATCGGGAACTTCGGCATGTTCGCGCTGGGCATCGACCCGGAGAAGTCCACCGAGGCGGACTGGAAGAAGGCCGGGGAGAAGCTCAAGGCACAACGCGAAGCCGGAATTGTACGGAAATATTATGATCAGTCGTATATCGATGCCGTGTCCAAGGGCGACATCTGGCTGAGCATGGCCTGGTCGGGCGATGTGTTCCAGCGGCAGCTCGCCGGCGAGCCCGTCAAGTTCGTGGTGCCCGCCGAGGGCGGCACGATCTGGACCGACAACATGCTCATCCCCAAGGGCGCGGCCAACCCCCTGGACGCCCTCATGCTGATGGACTACCTCTACCAGCCGGCCATCTCCGCCGAGCTGGACGAGTACATCCAGTACGTGACCCCCGTCCCGGCCGTGCAGGACCTGCTGCGGGAGAAGGCCAAGACGGCCAAGGGCGAGAGCAAGAAGACCCTTGAGGACATGGTCGACAGCCCGCTCATGTTCCCCACCGAGGCCGACTACGCCAAGCTGCGCACCTACACCAAGCTCACCACCCAGCAGGAGCAGGTGTTCAACCCGATCTTCCAGTCCATCACCCAGGCGTAGCGATGAGGCGGCTCACCCCCTACCTGCTGGCGCTGCCGAGCTGGATGTGGCTGGCTATCTTCCTGGTCGTGCCCATGGTCGCGATGGCGTCGGTGTCGCTGCAGACCGGCAACGCGATCGACGGTTTCGCCATGACGTTCAGCGTCTCCAACTACAGTGACGCGATCGGCCGCTACAGCACGCAGCTCGTCCGGTCGCTGCTCTACGGCGGGCTCGCGACGGTGGCCATGCTCGTGATCGGCTATCCGGTGGCGTACTGGATCGCCTTCAAGGGCGGCTCCCGCAAGTCCGTCTACCTCTTCCTGCTCCTGCTGCCGTTCTTCGTCTCGTTCGTGCTGCGCACGATCTCGTGGAACTTCCTGCTGTCGGACAACGGCATCCTGTTCGGCACGCTGAAGGACTGGGGGCTGCTGCCGGCCGACTTCCACGTGCTGGCCACGACGTTCGCCGTGGTCGGCGGGCTGACGTACAACTTCCTGCCGTTCATGATCCTGCCGATCTACGTGGCGCTGGAGCGGGTGGACCCGCGCGTGGTGGAGGCGGCCCAGGACCTGTACGCGACGCGGGCGGCGGCCTTCCGCCGGGTGGTGCTGCCGCTGTCGCTGCCCGGGGTGTTCGCCGGGGTGCTGATGACGTTCGTGCCCGCCACGGCCGACCCGATCAACGCGGCGATCCTGGGCGGCACGTCGAACACGATGATCGGCAACATCATCCAGACCGCGTACCTGACGAACCTCGACTACCCGACCGCCTCGGCGCTGTCGTTCACGCTGATGGCGGTGCTGCTGGTGGGCATCTTCGTCTACGCGCGGGCGCTCGGCACCGAGAACGTGCTCGAGGCGGCGGCCCGATGAGGGGCACGAGGCTGGGCGACCGCCTCCTGCACATCTACACGTGGGTGATCATCGTCTGGCTGTCGTCGCCGATCGCCGTGATGATCCTGTTCGGGTTCAACGACAAGAAGAGCAAGTCGAACACCTCCTGGCAGGGCTTCACCCTCCGCTGGTACACCGAGCTCTTCGACATCTCCGACCTGACCGTGGCGCTGTGGAACTCGTTGAGGATCGCCCTGATCAGCACCGTGATCACGGTCGTCATCGGGACCATGCTGGGACTGGCGCTCGGCCGGTACCGTTTCCGCGGGAAGGGCGTGACGAACTTCCTGGTCTTCGCCGCCATCTCCACGCCCGAACTGGTCATGGGCGCGTCGTTGTTGTCGTTGTTCGTCTCCGGCAACGTGCCCCGCGACGCAAGAACGATCATCGTCGCCCACGTGCTGTTCTCGTTGTCGTTCGTGGTGGTCACGGTGCGGGCCAGGGTCGTCACACTGGACCCGGCGCTGGAGGAGGCGGCCAAGGACCTGGGGGCGACGGCCTGGGGCACGTTCCGGCAGGTGACGCTGCCGTCGATCATGCCGGGTGTGCTGGCGGGCGCGATGTTGTCGTTCGCGCTGTCCATCGACGACTACGTGGTGACGAGCTTCGTCAACGGCTCCGAGACCGTCACCTTCCCGCTGTGGATCGTCGGCGCGGTGAAGACGGGCATCCCGCCGCAGGTCAACGTGATGGGTACGCTGATCTTCTGCATCGGGGTGCTGATCGCGATCGCCAATGCGGTCGCGGCGCGGCGCCGTGGCTGAGAGCATTCATCCGGTTACCCGATCGACTCACGTGGGGAAGTGGGATGTGTGGATCCGCTGAAGGCGCTTGCTGACGCGGAGCGCAAGCCGTACTGGCTGGACAGCCCGGCCAGGCCCGAGGCGCGACCGAGGCTCTCCGGGAGCACCACCGCCGACCTGGTCGTCGTCGGAGGGGGCTTCTCCGGCTTGTGGACGGCCCTGATGGCCAAGGAACGCGACCCCGCGCTCGACGTCGTCCTGCTCGAAGGCCGCAGGATCGGCTGGGCGGCCACCGGTCGCAACGGCGGGTTCTGCATGGCGACGCTCACCCACGGCCTGGCCAACGGGCTGGAGCGGTGGCCGGAGGAGATCGACCGGCTCGAACGCATGGGCGTGGCGAACGTCGACGAGATCGAGCGCACGCTGGAGCGCTACGGCGTGGACTGCTCGTTCGAGCGCACCGGCGAGTTGCACGTGGCCACCGAGCCGTGGCAGGTCGAGAGCCTGAACGAGCACCTCGGCCTCATCTCCGAGCTGGGGCTGGACTACCTGCCGCTGGATCGGGAGCAGGTGCGCGCCGAGGTGGACTCGCCGACCTACCTGGCGGGGCTCTGGGAGCGCAGCGGTTGCGCCATGCTCGACCCGGCGCGGCTGGCGTGGGGCCTGCGCGAGGCGTGCCTGAGTCTCGGTGTACGCGTCCACGAGCGCAGCCCCGTCCGCTCCCTCGACGACGACGGCACGACGATCACCCTGCGCACGCCGCACGGCGCGGTGGGCGCCCGCCACGTGGCGCTCGGCACCGGCGTGTTCCCGCCGCTGCTGCGCCGTCTCAAGCACTTCGTGGTCCCGGTGTACGACTACGCGCTCATGACCGAGCCGCTGACCGGCGACCAGCTCGCCTCGGTGGGCTGGCGTCACCGGCAGGGCGTGGGCGACTCGGGCAACCAGTTCCACTACTACCGGCTGACCGACGACCACCGGATCCTGTGGGGCGGCTACGACGCCGTCTACTACAACGGCGGCCTGGTCAGACCGGAGTACGACCAGCGCGACGAGACGTTCGTCAAGCTCGCCGGGCACTTCTACGACACCTTCCCGCAGCTCTCCGGGGTGCGCTTCACCCACCGGTGGGGCGGTGTGATCGACACCTGCAGCCGGTTCAGCGCCTTCTACGGTCAGGCGCACGGCGGCCGGCTGGTCTACGCGGCCGGCTACACCGGCATGGGCGTCGGGGCCACGAGGTTCGGTGCGAACGTCATGCTCGACCTGCTGTCGGGCGAGTCCACCGAGCGGACCCGGTTGCGCATGGTGAAGGAGAAGCCGATGCCGTTCCCGCCCGAGCCGGTGCGCTCGGGAGTGATCCAGTTCACCCGGTGGTCGATCGCCCAGGCCGACCAGCATCAGGGCAAGCGCAACCTGTGGTTGCGCGCCCTCGACCGGATGGGGCTGGGGTTCGACTCGTAGCCTGGTGCCCATGAGAGTCGAGTTCGTCGCGGACGGTCTCACGCTGGCCGGGGACCTGCGGGTGCCGGAGGGCGCGTGGCTGCTGTTCTGGGGCTTGTCGT
>NZ_JBHSPA010000063.1:0-48412 GCF_042656245.1 Nonomuraea insulae | reverse complement strand
CCGGAGGGCGTGGGGCCGTGGCCGGGGCTGGTTTTCACGGGGCCGTTCACCGGGGTGCGCGATCAGGTCACGGGGCTGTACGCGGCCCGGCTGGCCGAACGGGGATACGCCACGCTGGCCTTCGACCACCGCAACTGGGGTGAGTCCGGCGGGTCGCCGCGTCACCACGAGGATCCGCAGGGCAAGTTGCACGACCTGCGGGCGGCGGTGTCGTTCCTGCGGTCGCGGCCCGAGGTGGATCCGGAGCGGATCGGGGCGGTGGGGATCTGTCTCGGCGGGGGATATGCCCTGAAATTTGCTGCCTTCGACCCGAGGGTGCGGGTGTTCGCGGGGATCGCGGGGGCGTACAACAACCCCTATGCGGGGCGAGGCGTGGATCTCGCGCCCTACGTCGAGGTGCTGGAGCGGCGGGAGCTCGAATACCTGCCCGCCGTGGCGGAGCGGGGCGAGGCCGCGATGCCGGGCGACGAGCCGTACGCCTACTACGGGAGCGATCGCGGCGCCACGCCGCTCTGGTCGAACGAGGTCACCAGGGTCTCCCTGCTGGAACTGCTCACACTGGACAACATGATGGGCAGCGACTTCCTGTCGCCGAAGCCCGCGCTGATCGTGCACGGGATCGTGGACCGCTTCTGCACGCCCGAGGGGGCCGAGGAGGTGTTCAGGCGGCTCGACCAGCCGAAGAAGATCGTCTGGGTGGACGCCAAGCAGCACATCGACCTCTACGACCGCGAGCCGTACGTCACCGAGGCCGTGGACGCGACCGCCGCTTTCCTGGCCGAGCACCTCTGAGGCGCTGATCGTGCGGTCGGCAAGGTGGTGCTGAAGGTCTGACCAGGAAAGCGCCTGGTGCGATGAGCCCGCCCGCCGGGCAGGGCATGCTCCGAACAACCCCCGACGAGATCTCGGGGGTTACGCGTGCGTGCGAAGTGGATGGCCTGGCTGGGGCTGGCGATCGTGACGGGGTGCGGGACCGGGAAGGCACCGGTCGTACCCGTGGCCATGGAAGCGCCGGTCAAAGTCGCGCGATGTCTCCTGAAATTTCCGGACAACCGCGCCGCAGGCGTGGCCCGCGCCCGGCTGCGCCGCGACATCGCCCAGTACGTCGGCGGCCGCCCGGGCCGCATCGTCTACGGCGCGCACGACCTGGTCACCGCGATCCGACTGGGACAGGGCGAGCACCAGAACGACCTGATCACCGCCAGCGGCGCCAAGGTGGACATCGTCACCGCGCTGCTGGCGAATCGCGACGGCCGCCTCGACGAAGGAGAGCGGGACCTGGCGGGCCGCATGATCAAGGAGAGCGACAACAGCGCCGCGGACGCCATGTGGTCACGGGTGGGCGGTGGCGAGGCCATGGGCGGCTTCTACCGGAAGATGGGGCTGACGGAGACCACACCCGGGCCGAGCCGCTTCTGGGGCGGCACCAAAACCAGCCCCACCGATCGGATCAGGTTGCTGAAGGTGCTGGTCAAAGGGGGCAAGGGATTGACGACCGGCGATCGGGAGCTCGTGCTGGGGCTGATGGAGCAGGTGCAGAAGGACCAGAGGTGGGGGGTCAGCGCCGCGGCGAGACCGGGGGATCGGGTGGCGCTCAAGAACGGGTGGACGCCGCGGCCGTTCATCCACAACACGTGGGCCGTGACCAGCTACGGCCGCGTCGTGGGTCCTGGGCGGGACCTGCTGCTGGCGGTGCAGACCGATCAGCAGCCCGGGGAGGGCACGGGCATCCAGACCATCGAGGGCGTCGCCCGGCTGATCGGCAGCCGCCTCGACGGCCTGTCCCCGGTGAGCACCCGCCCCTGCCCCAGGAACCCCATCGCCTGAGCTCAGGAGTGCGCCCCGGCCAGGACCTCCTCCGGGATGACCTTCGGCACGCCGCGCAGCCCCACCAGCGCGAGCACCGCCACCACGGCCAGCAGGCCCGCCGTGACGAACGAGGTGAGGTGCACACCCTCCATGAAGGCCGCCTGCGCGGCGCGTACGATCTGGTCCGCCTGCTCGGCGGGCAGCCCGGCGGCCATCCCCATCGCCCCCGCGATGGACTCCCGCGCGGCCTCGCCCCCCACTCCGGCGGGCAGGTCCAGGTTGGCCCGGTAGGCGCTGGTCAGCACCGTGCCCAGGACCGCGATGCCGAGCGCCCCGCCCAGCTCGAACGCCGTCTCCGACACCGCGGCAGCGGCCCCCGCTCGCTGCCGCGGCGCCGTGGCCAGCACGTTGTCGTTGTTGACGGTGAAGGCGAACCCGACGCCCACGCCGCCGATCACCATGACGGGCAGCAGCGCGAGGTAGTTCAGCTCGGCGGTGAGCGTGGTGTAGTAGAGGAACGAGCCCGCGTTCATGGCCAGGCCCAGCGCCACCACGCCGTTCCTGCCGAGGTGGCGGATGAGCCTGGCGGCCATGATGCCGCCCACCGCGCCGCTCAGGCCGCCGGGGAGCTGGGCCAGCCCCGCCTGCAGCGGCGACCAGCCGAGCACGAGCTGGAGATACCAGGCGAACATCAGCATCATGGCCGACATGGCGAAGATCGCCAGCAGGTTCGTCACGATGGACGCGCTGAACGCCCTGCGCGTGAACAACCGCACGTCGATCAGCGGCTCGGCCAGCCGGGTCTGCCGCCAGGCGAACAACGCCAGGAGCACGATTCCGGCCACGCCCGCCCCCAGCACGTCGGCGTGTTCGAGCCCCTTGTGCGCCGCCTCCTTGATCGCGTAGACGGCGATCACGATGCCCGTGAAGGACAGGGCCACGCTGGTCAGGTCGAGCCGGCCCGCGTGCGGGTTGCGCGACTCGGGGAGCACCATGATGCCGCCGGCCACCACCAGCGCCATGATCGGCACGTTGATCAGGAAGACCGAACCCCACCAGAAGTGGTCGAGCAGCAGGCCGCCCACGACCGGGCCGACGGCGAAGCCGGCCGCGCTCATCCCGCTCCAGATGCCGATGGCCGCGGTCCGCTCGCCCGGCTCGGTGAACACGTTGCGCACGATCGACAGGGTCGAGGGCATGATCGTGGCGCCGGCCACGCCCAGCAGCGCCCTGGCGGCGATCAGCAGTTCGGCGCTGGGCGCGTACGCGGTGACCACGGAGGCGGCGCCGAACGCGACCGCGCCGATGATCAGCAGGCGCTTGCGGCCGATGCGGTCGCCGAGGTTGCCCATGGTGACGAGCAGGCCGGCCAGCGCGAAGCCGTACATGTCGCCGATCCACAGGAGTTGTGTGGAGCTCGCGCCCAGGTCGGTGACCAGCCGGGGCAGGGCCAGGTGCAGGACCGTGAGGTCGAGCGAGAGAAGCAGGGTGGCCAGGCAGGCGATGGCCAGACAGGACCATTTGTTCTTCATGCCGCCCACTCTCAGGAGGACGGCTGACGGCGGGCCTACCGTTCGCTGACCGCCCCGCTGACCTTCGCCAGCGCGGCCGCGATGCGGCCGCGGGTGTCCTCGGTGCTGTACCAGCCGTCCGGGCACACCTCACGCGCCTGGAGCAGCAGGGGGAGCGCCGTCTCCGGGTCGCCCGCGGCCAGCGCCACCTCGGCCTGCCCCAGGTACGCCCAGGCCAGGGTCTCCATCGAGCCGTTCCTGCGCGACACGTCGGCCGCCTCCGCGTAGTCGGCCCGCGCGCCCGCCACGTCGTCCAGATGGAACAGCGCGTCGGCCCTGCGGCACAGGCCCTCGGCGATCTCGGTGCTCGCGCCCAGCTCGCGCGCCAGCCCCAGCGCCTCGTCGGCCAGCGCGTACGCGGCCGGGTAGTCGTCCTGCAACTGGCGCAGCGACCCCAGCCCGGACAACACCAGCACCTTGCCCCACCGCTCCCCGATGACCTTGAACTCGGCCAGGCTCGCCTCGAACTGGACCCGCGCCTCGTCGATCCGGCCGAGCGCCTGCAACATGAACGCCTGCCCGCTGACGGCCAGCGCCTTCTGCCAGGGCGGGAGCACGTAGGACGGCGCCTCGTCGAGTAACCGGTGGGTCGTCTCGAGGTCACTGGGCGGCCCGGTGAACATCGACAACAACATCATCAGGAACTCCACCCGCACCGGCAGGTAGTGGATCGGCAGCAGGCCGGACACCTCGGCCAGCCGCACCCGCAGCCGCTCCTCCACGCTGCCCGTCCAGGCCGTGATGAGCACGCACATGACGTACTCCTCCTCGCGGCCGGGGAAGCGGGTGTCGCCGAGGGCGGCCAGCAACCCGGCGGCCAGGTTCGCGCTGATGGCCCGGTGGCCGCGCATCCACCAGTAGCAGGCGGCGTGCGCCAGCAGGCACATCGCCAGTTCGAGCTGCCCGGACTCGGTCGCCCAGCGCACGGCCGCGTCGAGGTCGTCGCTCTCCTCGTCGAGCCTGGCCAGCCACCGCGTCTGCCCGGCGGTGCGCAGCATGGGATCCGCCGCCATCAGCAGGTCGAGGTAGTGGCGGGCGTGCGCGTCACGGATCGCCTCACCCTCGCCCGACTCCTCCAGCCGCTCCACGCAGAACGCCCTGATCGTCGCCAGCATCCTGAACCGGCCGTCCACGAACTCCACCAGCGACTTCTCCGCCAGCGAGAACAGCACCTCCTCCGGCAGCCCGCACACCGGCTCGGCCGACGCCGGTCTGGCCCCGCCCACGAACGCGCTCAGCCGCCTGGCCATCCGCTGCTCGTCCTCGTCCAGCAGGTCCCAGCTCCACGCGACGACCGCGCGCAACGTCTGGTGGCGCGGCAGCGCCGTACGGCTGCCGCGGGTCAGCAGCCTGAACCGGTCGTCGAGGCGGGCCGCGACGTCGGCGACCGACAGCGTACGCAGCCGCGCCGCGGCCAGCTCGATGGCCAGCGGCAGCCCGTCGAGCGCCCGGCAGATCCGCACGACGTGCGCCGCGCTCGTCTCGTCCACGGCGAACCCCGGCCGGACGGCGGCGGCCCGGTCGGCGAACAGCCGCACCGCCGGGTAGTCGAGGGGGTTGCCCGCCTCGGGCGGCGGCAGCCGCAGCGGCGCCACGGGCAGGATCGACTCCCCGGTGATGCCCAGCGCCTCGCGCCCGGTCACCAGCACGCGCAGGCCGGGACAGGCGGCCAGCAGGTGGTCGGTCAGCTCGGCCGTGGCCCCGACGAGGTGCTCGCAGTTGTCCAGCACCAGCAGCAGCTTGCGGGCGGCCAGCGCGGTGACCAGCCTGGTCAGCGGGTCCACGGTGGGTCGTTCCGGGTTGTGCAGCAGGGCGTCGCGGATGCCGAGGGCGGCCAGCACCGCCTGCGGCACGCTTTCGCCGTCGGAGACCGGCGCGAGCGGCACGAAGCACACGTCGCCCGGCTCCTGGCCGGCCGCCTCGATGGCCAGGCGCGTCTTGCCCGCGCCACCGGGGCCGATCAGCGTGACGAGCCTGCTCTCCTGAAGCCGCGCGCCGACCTGCGCGAGCTCCTCGGCCCGGCCCACGAAGCTGGTGAGCTGAGCCCGCAACCCCTGCCTGGAGCGCGGCTCCCGCTCCGGCGGCGGAGTTCCGGGCGCGGGAACGGCCCTGGGGCCGCCGAAGGCCGAGTCGGTGCTGGGGCCGCCCAAGGCGGGGTCGGCTCTGAGGACGGCCAGGTGGGCGGCGGCCAGTTCGGCGCCCGGCTCGATGCCCAGCTCCTCGTCCAGCAGCTTCCTGGCCTCCTCGTAGACGGTCAGCGCCTCCGCCTGGCGGCCGCTGCCGTACAGGGCGCGCATGAGCTGGGCGCGCAGCCGTTCGCGCAGCGGGTGCGCGGCGGCGAGCTGGCTCAGCTCGGCCACCAGCTCCCTATGCCGTCCCAGGTCGAGGTCTGCTCGCACGCGGTCCTCGGTGGCGGCCAGGCGCAGCTCGTCCAGGGCCGCGGCGGCGGCCTCGGCGTGCGGGGCGTCGGCCAGCGGCGCGCCCCGCCACAACTCCAGCGCCTCGCACAGCAGCGCGGCCGCCTGGCCGGGGTCGCCGCCCGCCAGGGCCTGCCGGCCGGCCTGCGTCAGAAGCTCGAACCTGCGCGCGTCCACGTCCTGCGGGTCGGCGATCAGCCGGTAGCCGGCCGGGCTGAACTCCACCAGGTCCCTGCCCAGCGCCCGGCGCAGCCGGGACACCTGCGACTGCAGCGCGTTGGCCACGCCCTCGGGGGGCCGGGGGCCGTACATGCCGTCCACGAGTTGCTCCGCGCCGACGATGCGGCCCGCGTGCAGGGCGAGCAGCGTCAGCAGGGCACGGACGCGGGGACCGCCGAGCGTGATCGGCTCGCCGTCCTCACCCAGCACGGTGGTGGGCCCGAGGATCTGGAAGCGCATGTCTCAAGTATCGCGGCAGCGGGTCGCCCGGCGGCGCGGGTCGCGGACGTTCACGGGAGCAGCCCCTCCAGGACGCCGGCGGCCAGCGCGAGCGCGTGGGCGGGCGCGGGGCAGGGACGTATTCCGTGGCCGAAGGTCAGGTGCGGGGTCCGGCCGCGCGCGGGGTCGAACCGCAGGGGCTCGGCGAACACGTCCGGGTCCCGGTTGCAGGCCACCAGGTCGATCGTCACCTCGTCACCGGTGCGCGTGTCCAGCCTGCGGGTGGCCTTGAGCGGCGGGTCCTGCCTGAGGGTCTCGTGCAGCAGCGCGTCGACGTCGTCGCCGGGCTCGGCGTGCTCCAGAGCGGTCTCGATGAGCGCCTCCGTGGCGGCGTGCCCCTGCAGCAGCAGCGTGATCGCGGGAATGCCGGCCAGGCTCAGCAACTTCGCGACGGCGGCGTCGGCCCCCGGGCTCTGCTCGCCCGACAGGTAGCCGGCCGCGGCGTCGGCCACGGCTCCTGTGTCCGCGACTCCGAACGCCACTCCGAGCGCGGCCCCGAGCACGGTCGTGGGCACTCCACGCCAGTCGCCACCGCGTTCCGCGGTCATGGCGCGGGCCTGCTCGCGCAGGTCGCCGGGGTCCAGGCCGTTCAGCAGCTCGACCAGTTCGCGGCGCCGCGCGGCGTGCTCCTCGCCGGTGCTGAACCGCGACACCTGGGCGCGCAGCCAGGCCGGCGTTCCTTCTGCGCCGTCCTGGCGTACGGGAGGCGGCACGTACCTCGGGTCGGAGAGGACCGCCTCGGCTTCCGCATGGCGTGTGATGAGCATGACTTCACGTTAGGACCTGGTCCTTTCGGTAGCGGTCGAAATATGTCAGGCGGCCAGCCGCTGCTCCGGTTCCTGCGCCTTGGTGGGTTCCGCCGGGGTCGCCTCGGCCTTCACGCCGGTACGGACCCCGCCGATGGCCAGCGCCATCACCATGAGGAGCACCATCTCGGCCAGCACCACGCCGCGCTCCATCAGCCCGTAGTAGGCGCTGCCGTTGATCAGCGTGGAGGTGAAGGTCGCCGGGTGCGCCGCCAGGTAGACGGCCAGGGTCAGCCCGGAGGCCACGCTCATGGCCCGCACCGCGTTCCACCGGGGAGTGGCCGCCCGGCCCCTGGCCAGGACCCAGCCGGCGACCGGCAGCGAGGTGAAGACGACGGCCGCCGACCAGCGGTGGATCTCGCCGGACAACGAGCCCACCTCCGACGTGCCGGGGTCCGTGGGGAAGATCGCGCTCATCATCAGCCCGGCCGCCCCGGCCAGCAGCAGCACCCTGGTGGCCGCGGTACGCAGCGGGTCGGCGGCCGCCAGCCCGTACGCGAGACACAGGCACGCCCCCGCGAGCGCCAGCATCCCGATCAGCACCGGCACCAGCCCGCCGGAGAGCAGGGCGTAGTCGCTGAGCAGCACCTGAGTGGGCAGCGCGACCTGAGCGTAGGCCAGCGCGCACGCCGACACCGCCGTGCCGATCACGGTGGCCCAGAGGCTCTGCTTTGGCGTCATCGACCCACCTCGTCATAGATGCGCTCGAACCGGGCAAGCGACGACTGGTCGTCGTGGGTCAGCGCCAGTTCCCTGCTGGACTTGCCGAGCCTGGTCCGCAGGCCGTCGTCGGTCAGGATGGTCGTGAGGTGGCGGGCCAGCGAGACGACGTCGCCCGGCTCGAACAGGTAGCCGTTCTCCTCCACCAGGTGCGGCAGCGCCATCGCGTTGGCCGCCACCACGGGCAGCCCGGAGGCCATGGCCTCCAGCGTGGCGATGCTCTGCAACTCGGCGACGCCGGGCATGGCGAACACGTCGGCGGCGGCGAACGCCTGCGGCATGTTCTCGTCGGCCACGAAGCCGAGGAAGAACACCCGCTCGCCCACGCCGATGCGCCTGGCCAGCCGCTCCAGCTCGCCCCGCTGGTTGCCCTTGCCGACCAGCGCCACCTGCGCGTCGGTCTCGTTGAGGATCATCGGCAGGGCGCGGATCAGCTCGTCCAGGCGCTTCTCCTCGTCCAGGCGGCCGACGAACAGCGCCGTGGGCCGGTCGGGCAGGTCGAACATCCTGCGCGCCCACGCCTTGGGCTCGGCGTGCGGGTGGAACCTGGTCAGGTCGATCCCGCAGGACACCGGCTCGACCTCGTGCTGGAAACCCTGGGCGGTCAGGAGACCGGCGGCCAGCGGGGTGGGCGTGGTGATGTGGTCGGCCCGGCCGTAGATCCGGCTGAAGTCGCGCCACGCCAGCCGGCCCGCCTGCCGCCGCAGCCGGTCGGGGATGTGGGCGAACTGGAAGAGGTTGTCGGGCATGAAGTGGTTGGTGGCCACGACCGGCACGCCGGCCCGGCGGGCGGCGGCGATGGCGGCCCTGCCGACCACGAAGTGGCCCTGGGTGTGCAGCACGTCGGGGTTGATGCTGGCGACCAGCCGGTCGAGCCGAGTCGGGACCGTGACCCGCATGGTGGGGTGGACCAGCAGCGGCGCCGAGCGCAGCCGGTGCACGACGACGCCGTCCACCACGTCGGTGCTGGCCGGGCCCGCGTCCGACTGGCAGACCACGTGCACCTCGTTGCCGCGCGCGGCCAGGCCCGTGGCCAGGCGATGGGTGAAGTAGGCGGCGCCGTTCACGTCAGGGGGATAGGTGTCGGAGGAGATCAGGACGCGGCGGGGACGCTCAGGTGCTGGGGACAGGGTGGCGACGTCGGGGACGGTGTGCAGGGGCATGGCCATTTCGGTGAACTCCGATTTCACAGCGGCTTGGGGAGAGCCGGAGACAAGGGACAGAAGGGGGGACATCAATGGGCCTCTATCGGGCTGGTCCTGGCCAGGGCGACGGTGCCCACGGCGGTCAGCAGGGCCGCGCCGATCGGCAGGATCCCGGTCGGGAGCGGCTCGCCCAGCAGCAGCGCGCCGAAGGCCACCGCGGTCAGCGGGTCGGCGATCTGCAACGAGGCGAAGGAGACGCCGAAGTGGCCGACGGCGTACGCGCGCTGAAGCATCATGAGCGCCAGCAGCGCCGGGATCGGCAGCGCCAGCAGGTACCACCAGTTCCAGTCGCCGTCGACCAGGACGCGCATGAGGGTGGCGGTGGCGCCGTACAGGACGCCGGAGCTGGTCGCCAGCAGCGCGGCCCGGCCCGCGGGCGAGGCCGCCTTCGAGCCGGCCCACAGCAGCACCGCCGCGACGCCGGCCACGCCCAGCAGCGTGAACACGCCGTCGGGGGCGAGGTGGGTGGGACCTTCCGACTCGGGGACCAGCAGCACCAGGCCGATCAGGCCCATCGCCACCACTGCCGCCGCCGCCAGTTCCCTGCGCGACGGCTTGCGGCCGTGCATCGCGGCGGCGAGGGGCAGCGCGAACAGCAGGCTGGCCACGCCCATCGGCTGAACGATGGTCAGCGGACCGAGCCCGAGGGCGACGATGTGCAGGCCACCACCCGTCAGGATGGACACGCCGCCGAGCAGCCAGCGCGGCCTGCGCAGCAGGGCGAGCAGTCCCGGCTTGGCGGTGCCGGCCGCCTCGAACTGCTGCAGGGCGGCCCCGAGCGCGAAGAACAACGAACCGACCAAGGCGATCACCGCGGCCAGCACAGTCATTGCGCACTCCTTTCAGACGGATAGTTGCCAGGCAGGGTCAAACGGACGTGTCCGCCGGAAGTCCTTCCGGGGAAGCCTTGATGGCGCGTCGCTTCCTGGCCCATCGCACGATCTCCACGACGGCGGTGACGGACAGCGCGATGCCCAGGCCGAGCAGCAGACCCTTGATCGGGTCGTTCTCGAACGCCATCCCGCCGAAGAAGCCGATCAGCCCGGAGTACACCGCCCACGAACTGGCCGCGATCGCGTCGAAGAAGGTGAACTCGCGCAGCGGGTGCCGTACCGCGCCCATGGTGAGCGTGGTGGCGGTCCTGCCGCCGGGGATGTACCTGGCCACGACCAGGACGAGCCCGCCCCGCTCGGCCAGGGCGCCGCGCGCCCAGACGAACGCCTTCTTGTCCCTCAGCCTGCGCGCCGACTTGTGGCCGATCAGGTAGGAGATGTGGTCACCGGCGAACGCGCCGAGCGCCGCGACCACGATGACCAGGGCGAGGTTCGTCTCGCCCGAGGCGGCGAACACCGCGGCGGTGATCACGGACGTCTCGGCGGGCACGATGGGGAAGAACCCGTCGAGCAGGGCCAAGGCGAACAGCGCGACGTACAACCACGGCGATGACATCGCCTGTTCGACCAGGTCGAGGATCGCGTGCGACATGGGCGTGTACTCCGATCGTTTAGGGCACCCCCACAGCGTGTCGGTGAGGGACGGCCGGGGACATCGGGGATGCCCCGGGTCGAACGCGGCCCTTTCCCTTACGCGGGTCAGGGCCGGTACCCCATGAAGGTAGAAACTCCGCAGGTCATGGCACATCGGACGATCGGCACGCACTACCCCCTACTTTCGTCAGGGGCGGGCCGGCGACCTCCGGGTGACATCTTCGATCCAAGCGATTTCCACAGGCGGAAACAGCAGTGGAGGTAGGCGCTTTCGAGGTGGGGCTACCTCTACCGTGGTGGTGGACCGGCCCCCACCCCGACTTTCGTCAGGGGTCACACCCGACTTCGGCCGGCACCCGCGCCCGAGCAGGGCGGATAACGTCGGTGCGGTGAAGGTCCTGCGTCATCTCCGCCGCGACAGCCGCCGTCAGGTGGTCTACGATCTGCTGCTCTGGGCCGTGCTCAGCATCTGCATCACCGCCATGGGCCCCGATCCGTTCATGGACCCGGCGGGGTTCGGCATGGTGACCGCGCCCAGGGAGGCGCTCGCCGCGGTGGCCGTGCTCGTCGGCCGCCGCTGGCCGCTGGCCGCGGTGGCGCTGCTGCTGCCGCTGGGGCCGTGGCGGTTCAGCGAGGGGTTCGCGACCGTGGACCTGAGCTGGTTGTTGCCCAGGCGCAACGTGAAGATCGTCCCGCTGCTGCCGACGTCGCCGTTCATCATCTGGTACGCCTACCTGACCGGGCGGCGCCTGGCCAGGCTGTGGCCCGCTCTGGTGGCGTTCGGCGTGATCTGCCTGGTCGGCGTGGTCGTGGTGCTGCTCAGGGGCGGCGATCTGGCCCTGTGGGTGTCCATGGTGACCGCGCTGGTGGGCACCTACCTGATGCCCTACCTGTTCGGCATGCTCCGGCGCAAGCTGCTGCAGCAGCGGCTGCAGACCAGGCTGTCGGCCGAGGCGCAGGCCAGGCTGCGGGAGCGGGCCAGGATCGCGCGCGACATGCACGACTCGCTCGGCCACGACCTGGCCCTGATCGCGGTCAGGGCGGCCGGGCTCGAGCTGGCCCCCGGGCTCGCCCCGGCGCAGGTCAAGTCGGCGGGGGAGTTGCGGCTGGCGGCGGCGGACGCCACCGAGCGGCTGCGGAAGATCATCGGGCTGCTGCGCGACGACGCCGACGCCGCGCCGCTGTCCCCCGTGGGGGAGGACGTGTCGGAGCTGGTGGGCAGGGCCGCCGACTCCGGCATGGCGATCACCCTGGACCTGACCCCGGGATCGGTGCCCGCCCTGGCCCGCGCCGTCGTCCAGGAAGGGCTCACGAACGCCGCCAAGCACGCCCCGGGGGCCGCAGTCGAGGTCTCGCTCTCGCCGTACCGTGTCCGTGTGCGGAACGGGCCGCCGCGCTCCCGCCCCACCGCGCGCCGCGGCGGGCTGGGGCTGGCGGGCCTGCGTGAGCGGGTCCGGCTGGCGGGCGGAACGCTGAGCGCGGGACCGTCGGGTGACGGCTTCGAGCTGTCGGTGACCATCCCCCGTGAGGGGGAGGAGGATCCCCGCTGATCGGGAGGGAATCGCCCGCCGGGCACGCGACGCTCGGACCATGACAGAAGAAGCACCGGGCATCGGCCGCCTGACGGCCGCCATCGTGGCGATCGCCGCCATGCTGCCCTACCTCACACTGAAGATCCTCTGGCTGACGGGCAGCACCGTCGGCGTGAGCGACCCGTACCTGATGAGCGACCCGGCGATGGTCGGGCTGAACGCGATGACGTTCGGCATGGACGCCGTGGGCCTGCTGCTGGCGCTGGCCTTCACCATGCGCTGGGGCCTGCGGCTGCCGGCCTGGCTGGTGCTGGCGCCGCTGTGGGTGGGCACGGGCCTGCTGTCGGTGGTGGTGGTCACCGCGCCGATCATCGTGGCGACCGCCGGGATGGCCGCCTTCAGCGGCGGGCCCATCGAGCCGTGGGTCTACATGATGGTCTACGGCGGGTTCATGGGTCAGGGCGTCGGCCTCATGGTGGCCTTCACCCTCTACGCCCGCGACCGCTGGCCGGTCGTCTTCACCGCGGCCCCGCCCGATCAGAGGCCCGGCCCGACCAGGTCCCTGCAGGAGGTCATGGCCTGGGGCGCGCTGATGGCGGCCGTGGTGGTCGGCGGGGTCAGGCTCTCGTGGGTGTTCGGCGAGCCGTTCGCGGCGGCGGCGCAGGACGGGCTCAAGGGCCTGCTCGGGATCGCCGGGGCCGTCGCGCTCGTGCTGCTGGTCAAGGGGCGCGGCGGGTTCTGGCCGGCGCCGGCCTGGCTGGGCTCCGGATGCCTGTTCGGCTGGGGCCTCTACGCGATGATCCTCAGGTCCGTGGGCGGCCCGCTCGGCGCGGGGATGAGCGGCGCGGCCGACCTCGTGGAGCTGTTCGGCATGCTGACCGGCCTGGTCATGGGGATGTGCGGAGCACTCGTGCTGGTGGAGCGGTCAGGTGTGCGCGACGTGCAGGCGGTGCAGGAGCCGCTTGAAGGCGATGACCGAGAACGTGATCGCTGTGCCGCTTATCACGGCCACCGCTGAGGTGCGCAGCACCATGAACGCGCCCAGCGAGCCGCCCAGCGACTCGTAGACCGCCAGGAAGATGCTCAACGTCGAGTTCATCAGCAGCACGAACGCCCACAGCAGCGTGATCCTGGCGAAGAAGCGGCGAACCCGCTCGTGCTTGAGCACCGCCGACGGCAGGTGGATGTAGTCGAGCGTGAGCTTCTGCACGAGCGGCTTGTTCAGCCGCACCGAGGCGAGGAAGGCCATGCTGATGCAGATCGTGCCCATCTCCGGCTGGATGAAGAACCACATCCAGGTGCCCGTCCAGAACGCCACGATCGCCCGTATAGTGATCGCGAACGCGGCCAGGAACATGGTGGCGGGCACTTTCACCCGCTTGATCAGCCGCCAGGCCACCCCGAAGTAGACCCAGCCGACGGTGAGGGCGAGCGCCCACTTGAAGCCGAGGATGACCATGGCGAGGTAGAAGACGGCGAGGGGTGCGACCACGCCTTCGAGCAGCCGGGGAGCCGCCTGCCGGGCGAGGGCGGTGAGGCGTGGAAGAGTGACCGGAGGATGGTTCAAGGCTGCTCCGCAGATAGGCCGACGTTCAGCGTCTACCCGGGCTTCGAGGGACCAGGCATTCCTGGATGGAGCGCTGGGTGTCACCAGATGCGTCATCACCGATGTCCCGGGAAGCACGCCGGTGGCCTACCGTACCCGAGGCCTGGTGGTGAGACTGCCTCTTTTGACTCGTTCCATCTGTCTCCACGAAAACAGCCGGGCCTTGAATGCGGCTTTCATCCGAGTGACGTTGTGGCGAGCTTCGCGCCAAACCCCAGGAAAACGGCGCCGACTCCGGAGGTCAGTCCGGCGCTGAGCCGGCGGTGGCGGCGGAAGTGGGCGGCCAGGAAAGTGCCGCCGAGGATCAGCGCGGTCAGGTAGAGGAAACTGAAGATCTGGATGACCGCGCCCAGGATGGCGAACGACAACGCGGGACTGGCGTATCCGGGCGAGACGAACTGCACGAAGAACGAGACGAAGAACAGGATCGCCTTCGGGTTCAGCAGGCTGATCGTCAGGGCCTTGCGGAACGGGCGGCTCTCCGACATGGGCCTTTCCACGGGCGCCGAGTCCTCGCGCCGGGACTTCCAGGCGCCGCGGATCATCTGGAAGCCGATCCACACCAGGTAGGCGGCGCCCGCGTACTTGACGATCGTGAACAGGGTCGCGTTGGAGCGCAGGAGGGAGGCGGCGCCGGCGGCGCTGAGGAACATCAGCACGGTGTCGCCGACGAAGACGCCCGCCGCCGCCCGGTAGCCCTGGCGGACGCCGTGCTGGGCGGCGAAGGTGAGGACGTACAGGGAGTTCGGGCCGGGCAGGAGAATGATCAGAAAGGCGCCGATCACATAAGCCCAGATATCCGTGATACCGAAGAACATGCCGCTTGCTCCTGGGGAAGTACTGGTGACATATCACGGTATCGCGTGATTAATCGCCTGGTGCGTACCAGATCCCGCCATAAGCCTGCCTGTAGCCGAGCGCCCGGTACGTGGCGTCCACCAGCGCCTGGCCCCGCGGGTTGATGCCGAGTCCGGCGCCCTGCTTGTTCATCGTGTAGCCGAACGCCAGCCGCGCCGCCGGATCGCAGAACCCGGCCGACCCGCCCATCCCCACGTGCCCGAACGCGGACGCCGACATCAGCACGCCCTCGCTGTCGGCCGGCGGCAGGTGCCGGTTGTCCACCGACTTGACGAAGCCCAGCGAGAAATGCGTCGGCGCGAGCAACACGGGCCAGCACCAGCGCGGACACCGAGGCGGGATCGGTGAACACCTTGACGTAGAACGAGGGCGGCGCTTCCGGCGGCTCGGCCGCGATCGTCGGCGCGACCCTGTGCTCCTGCTCCTCCGGCAACCCCAGCCAGAGCTCCAGCCCGAGCGGCTCGGCCACCTCCTCGCGGAAGAACGTGCCGAGCGAGCGCCCGCTCACCCGCCGCACGACCTCGCCCACGAGGTAGCCGAACGTCAGCGCGTGGTAGCCGTGCCTGCTCCCCGGCTCCCAGAACGGCTCCTGCTCGGCCAGCCGCCCGGCCATCAGCTTCCAGTCGTAGAAGGCGCCCGGCGGCAGCGGCGCGTCGAGGTCGAGTTCGCCCCGCGAGGCGAGCGCGTGGGCGCAGAGCGTGGTCGCGCCCTTCGTGCACGACCAGACGTGCCCGATCGTGTCGCTCGCCCACGGAACGCCCGGCGCGGCCTGGCCGCCCCACAGATCGACGGCGACCTCACCGTCGACGATCACGCACACCGACGCGCCCACCTCGCCACGACCGGCCAGATTCGCTTCGAACTCCGCCGCGACCTGGGAGAACTTGGGATCACAGGCGCCGTGCACGGTCATTTCCCGAATCCATCACGAAGGAGGCCGCCTGTAAACCGATGACTTCCGGCTCTTCCCGGCGTCGTACACGGAGACAGGAAAGGAGCATGAAATGGATCTCGGAATCGGCCTCCCCATGTCGGGACGGCAGATCGACCCTGAGCAGATCGTCCGGGTGGCGCAGAACGCCGAGCGCGCGGGCCTGGGCGCGGTGTGGACCTTCGAGCGTCTCCTGCGCCCCGCCCAGGCCTCCATGCTGGGCATGGACCAGCCGATCTCCCTCCCCGACAACAACGCCTGCGTGTACGACCCGCTGGAGACGCTGGCGTACGTCGCCGCCAAGACCAGCACCATCCGCCTCGGCACGAGCGTCGTGGACTCCCTTTTCCACAGCCCCGTCGTGCTCGCCAAGCGGCTGGCCACGCTCGACCGGCTCAGCGGCGGCCGGGCCATGATCGGGCTCGGGCAGGGCTGGATGGAGCAGGAGTTCGAGGCGACCGGCGTGCCGGTCAAGCGGCGAGGGGCGGGCTTCGAGGAGCACGTCCAGGCCATGCGGGCGTGCTGGGGCCCCGACCCGGCGAGCTTCTCCGGCCGCTTCTACACGATCCCCGAGGCCGACGTCGGCCCCAAGCCCGCCGGGCTGACCCTGCTCGCGGGCGTGGCGGCGCCGGCGGCGATCGAGCGGGCGGCCAGGCTCGGGCTGGGGGTGACCACGGTGGTCTTCGACTGGGACCAGGTCAGGCAGACCGTCGACCTGTACGGCAAGGGCCCAGGCCCGATGGTGCTCCAGGTGAACGGCCCGATCACCGACCGCCCGCTGGACCAGCGCATGCCGCTCACCGGCTCGCCCGAGCAGGTGGCCGAGGACCTGCGGAAGGCCGGGGAGATGGGGGCCGACCACGTGTTCTGGCACCCCTTCGAGGTGGACGCGGACGACCTGCTCGGACGCATCGGGGAGATCAATACCTATTGACCGTGTAGGTAATCGGTCTATATCTGGAAAGATGACTCTCTGGACTCCGGATCCCACGTTCTATCCCTCTCCCAGAGACGCCGCCGGCGCCCCACCTGAGAGGCTGGCGTACGTCGCCGCGTTCGACCGGGCCGCCGCCCGGCCCGACGCGCTGGCCGTCATCGACACCGACCCGTCCTCGCCCGGCTACGGCACGGTCGTGGGCTGGACCGACCTGCCCAACACCGGCGACGAACTGCACCACTTCGGCTGGAACGCGTGCAGCAGCGCCCTGTGCCCGAACGCCCCGCACCCGCACGTGGAGCGCCGCTACCTCGTCGTGCCGGGGCTGCGCTCCTCCCGCATCCACATCTACGACACCAAGGCCAGGATCAGCCCGGAACTGGTCAAGGTCATCGAGCCCGACGCGCTCGCCCGCGGCGCCGGCTACTCCCGCCCGCACACCGTCCACTGCGGCCCGGAAGGGCTGTACGTCTCCGCGCTCGGCGGCGCCGGCGGCGAAGACGGCCCAGGCGGCATCGCGGTGCTCGACCACACCTCCTTCGAGGTGGTCGGGCAGTGGGAGCTGGACCGGGGGCCGCAGTACCTGGCCTACGACTTCTGGTGGCACATCAACCAGGACGTGCTGATCACCTCCGAGTGGGGCACGCCGTCGATGATCGAGGACGGGGTGGTCGGGGAACTGCTGCTCGGCCGCAAGTACGGCCACAAGCTGCACTTCTGGGACCTGCGCAAGCGTACGCACCTTCAGGAGGTGGACCTGGGCGACGAACACCAGATGCCCCTCGAACTACGCCCGGCCCACGACCCCACCCGCCTGTACGGCTTCGTCGGCGTGGTCGTCAGCGTCGAGGACCTGTCGGCGTCCGTCTGGCTCTGGTTCCACGAGGAGGGCCGCTGGCAGGCGCGCAAGGTCATCTCCATCCCCGCGGAACCGGCCGACGCCGACCGCCTGCCGCCGCTGCTCAAGCCGTTCGGGGCGGTGCCGCCGCTGGTGACCGACATCGCCCTGTCGGTGGACGACCAGCGCCTGTACGTCTCCTGCTGGGGCACCGGGGAGATCAAGCAGTATGACGTGTCGGATCCGTACAAGCCGGTGGAGCTGGGCTCCCTGCGGGTGGGCGGCGTTGTACGGCAGGACGCACACCCGGCCGAACCCTCGCTCCCGCTGCGCGGCGGCCCGCAGATGGTCGAGGTCAGCCGCGACGGCCGGCGCGTCTACCTCACCAACTCCCTGTACGGCGCCTGGGACGACCAGTTCTACCCCGACGGGGTGGGCGCCTGGATGGCCAAGATCGACACCGACTCGTTCACCTTCGACAGCCGCTTCTTCCTCCACGGCGACGCCTTCCGCGGGCTGCGCCCCCACCAGGTCCGCCTGCAGGGCGGCGACGCCTCCTCCGACTCCTACTGCTACCCGTGACCCTTGCCACGGTGTTCCTGCTCGGCGCCTTCCACGGCCTGAACCCCGCCATGGGCTGGCTCTTCGCCGTGGCCCGCGGCCTGCAGGAACGCAGCATGGACCGGCTCCTGCAGTCGATCCCGATGATCGCCCTGGGCCACCTCGCCTCGGTGGCCCTGGTGGCCCTCGTCGTCGCCGCCACCGGCTCCCTGGTCACGGGCACCGTGCTGTCCGTCGGCGGCGGTCTGGTGCTGGTGGGCTTCGGCCTCTGGCGTCTGCTGTCCAGCCGGCACTTCCGCTGGGTGGGGATGCGGCTGTCGTTGTGGCAACTGGCCGGCTGGTCGTTCCTGATGTCCTCGGCGCACGGGGCCGGTCTGATGTTGCTGCCCGTCTTCACCAGCTTGAGGGTGGAGGGGCACGCGGGCCACGCCGTCTCCGGAGGGCTGGGCGTGGCGGCCCTCCACACCCTGGCCATGTTCCTGGTGGCCCTCGTCATCGCAGTGGTGGTCTACCGGGTCGCCGGGCTGACGGTGCTCCGCCGGGCCTGGTTCAACGTGGACCGCATGTGGGCGGTGGCCCTGGTCGCCGCAGGGGTCATCACCTTGGCCCAGGTCTGAACGGGTTAGTCGAAGATTTCTTCGGCGGTGGTGGCGTGCAGGGCACGGACGAGCCAGGCATCGAGGAGGGCGAGGTCGGTGGTGCTCATGACGCGTGCGTGGACGGACTCGCTGACGGGAATCTCACGCCCCTCAAGGACCCTCAGGATGGAGATCGCCTCGCCTCTTGCTTCGCCTCTCGCTTCGCCTCTTGCCTCGCCGATGGCCTCGCCTTCCGCCCTGCCCACGGCTATGCCTTCGGCGCGGAACATCTGCGCGGTCTCCGAGCGGAATCGGTATGTGCTCATGCGAGCCAGCTCCTTCCAGATTTGTCCGGCTTCGGACCCTCCGAGGCCTATTTCTGTTTGTTCGGCGAGCGCACGCGCCGTGTCGATGTCGATCTTGTCTAGAGCGTAATCCAGAGCTTTCAGTATGGCACCTGCCTTCGGCGAGTGTGCGTGGGTGAATGCGGAGTACATGGTCAGCACGACCTCCGCCGCCGCCCGCTCCGGATCCGTGATCGGGTCGACGATGTCCGGGCCGAGCACCCAGGGGCATACGACCAGGGAGGGGTGGTCCACCAGGCCGATCGCCAGCTTGCCGCGTGCCCACCGGGTGGTGGCCATATCCGAGCAGGCCACCAGGAGTGATACCGGGCACTCGTACTTGATGTGCGCGTAGCTGACATAGTGGGCCCAGGCGGCCACCTTCCTGTCGTCTCTTTTCAGTTGTGCCTCGCTGATGAGGATGTGCTTTTTCCCTTGGTGGGAGGTGAGCATCATCACTGTGTCGGCGCGCCGGTCGATGGGCCTTATTTCCGTCATGTCTGTATCGACTATCGCAATATCCCGGGGAGTGGGAAAGTCGATGTGGAGCATCTTGAATGCATGGGAGTAAAGCTCCGGATTGTCGCGAAAGATGCGGTGGAGCCCCTCGTGCTCGGTGGTTGGCATGTGTGGAAAGTTATCGCGAATCGGTGTTCGATTTTGCCGTCTCTTTGGGAATGGAATATCCGTCGGTATAAATTATGCGTACGAAGTGGAAAACTGTTTCACCGCGGGAGTAATAAACCTGCGTGCTGAGTGGTGCCGGCAACGGGGCAGGATGTGACATGTGCGGATATCCATCCTGGGCCCGCTGGAGGTCGAAGGCGACGGAGGGCCGATCGCGATCGGTGGGTTCCGGTTGCGGGCGTTGCTGGCGATGCTGGCGCTCGAAGCCGGGCATACCGTCACGGCCGAGCGGCTGATCGACGCCCTGTGGCCGGAGGAGCCCCCGGTCAACGGGCCCAATGCGTTGCAGACGCTGGTCAGGCGGTTGCGGGTGGCGTTGCGGCCTCATGACGTGGTGGAGAGCAGGCCGGGCGGGTACGCGCTGGCCGTGGCGGACGACGACGTGGACGCCTTGCGGTTCAGGCGGCTGGCGCCGACGGGGGACGGGCTGGGGCTCTGGCGGGGGGCGGCGCTGGCCGACCTGACCGCCGTGCCGCGGCTGGCGAACGTGGCCGCCGCGCTGGAGCAGGAGCGGCTGGGTGCCGTCGAGGCGCGGGCCGAGGCGCGGCTGGCGACCGGGTCGCCGGTGGATCTGAGCGCCGAGGTGGCCGCGCATCCGTTGCGGGAGCGGCTCTGCGCGCTGGCCATGCGGGCCCTCGCCGCCTCCGGGAGGCAGGCCGAGGCGCTGGAGTTGTTCGAGCGGACCCGCCGCACGCTCGCCGACGAACTCGGCGTCGATCCCGGGGCCGAGTTGCGGGCCGCCCATCTGGCCGTCGTGTCAGGGGAGGGACAGCCGCAGGCACGTCAGCCCGTACGGCACAAGGGCAACGTACGGGCCCCGCGGACCAGCTTCATCGGGCGGAAGGCCGAGCTGGAGCAGATCCTGCGGCTGCTCGGCCGGGCCAGGCTCGTGACGCTCGTCGGGCCGGGAGGCGCGGGGAAGACGCGCCTGGCCACCGAGGTCGCGCTCCAGATGGACGGCGGCGACGGAGCCTGGATGGTGGAGCTGGCCCCCGTCAGCGAGGCCGAGGACCTCGCGGGGGTGTTGCTCGACGCGCTCGGCATGCGGGAGGACCGCCCGCGGTACCGGAAGGCGGAAGAGGAGCGCTACCCGGTGGCGGAGGATCCGGTGGCGCTGGTCGTCGAGGCTCTCGCGGGGCGGCGGGCGCTGATCGTGCTGGACAACTGCGAGCACCTCGTCGAAGCCGCGGCCGACCTGGCGGAACGGCTGCTCACCGAGTGCCCGGCGCTGATCGTGCTGGCCACCAGCCGGGAGCCGTTGAGCCTGCCGGGCGAGCACCTGGCCCCAGTGCCGCCGCTGGAGCCGCCGCCCATCGGGGCCGAGCCGGCGCTGGCGGAGGCGTACCCGTCGGTCAGGCTGCTGGTCGATCGGGCCACGGCCGCCAGGCCCGGGTTCGTCCTGGACGAGGGGAACGTGGCGGCCGTGGTGGCGCTGTGCCGCAGGCTGGACGGGATGCCGCTGGCCATCGAGCTGGCGGCGGCCCGGCTGCGTACCATGACGCCGCGGCAGCTCGCCGACAGGATCGACGACCGGTTCAGGCTGCTCACCGGCGGCAGCCGCAGCGCGCTGCCGCGCCAGCAGACGCTCAGGGCAGTGGTCGAGTGGAGCTGGGACCTGCTGGAGGCGGAGGAGCGGGTGCTGGCCAGGAGGCTGAGCGTGTTCGCGGCCGGGGCGACGCTGGAGGCCGTGGAGGAGGTGTGCGGAGGCACACCGGACGTGCTGGGCGCGCTGGCCGACAAGTCGCTCGTCCAGGTCTCGCCTGAGGGCCGCTACTCGATGCTGGAGACCATCCGCGCCTACGCGCTCGAACGCCTGGAGGAGGCGGGCGAGGTGGGCGCGTACCGGCGCGGGCATGCGGTGTACCTGCGCGACCTGGCCGAGCGGGCGACGCCGGAGCTGCGGACGAGCGCCCAGATCGGCTGGATCGAGCGGCTGGCGGCCGAGCGCGACGATCTCACGGCGGCGCTGCGCTGGGCGCTCGACGAGCGGGACACCGAGCTGGCGCTGCGGTTGTGCGCGGGGATGAACTGGTTCTGGTGGATGTGCGGCTACCGGAAGGAGAGCGCGGCGTGGGCCACGCAGGTGCTCGAACTGGCCGGTGACACGCCGCCGCCCGGCCTGGCCGCGGCGTACGCGGCCTGCCTGTTCGCGTACGGCGTGGACAAGTTCGCCTCGATCGTCAGCGACCGGCCCGCCATGCGGGAGATGACCGGCCGGATCGACCGGCTGATCGAGCGGGCGGAGCGGGAGGGCCCCGTGCACCCGCTGATCCTGCTGAGCAGGGCCGTCATGGCGGCCGCGGCCGGGCTGGACGATCGCGCCACTGAGCTGCTCAGGACCTACGCCGCCAGCGACGATCTCTGGTTGTCCAGCTCGGCCCTCATGATCGGATCGCACCGCGGCGAGGAGGAGCTGGAGCGGGCGGTGGCCGGATTCAGGAAGCTCGGCGACCGGTGGGGGCTGAGCGAGGCGCTGCTGGGGCTGGCCGCGGTCAGGGCCGCGCGGGGCGCTCCCACCGACGACCTGATCGCCGAGACCTGGTCGCTGACCAGCGAGTGGGTCAGCGCAGACGAGGCGATCTCCACGCTGACCAGGCTGGCCGAGCTGCGGTTCAGGGCGGGCGACCTGGACGGCGCGGCCGAGGACCTGGCCAGGGCCAGGGCCGGCGTGGATGAGGACACCAGCCCGTACACGCGGATGCATCTCGGCCTGGCCGAGGCCCTGTACGCCTGCCGCCGCGGCGACCTGGAGCGGGCCCTGGAGATCTACCGCGGCCTGTTCGAGGTGCTGCCCGACGTCGTGCCGGTGGTGCCGTTCACGGTCTCGCTCATGACCGCCTACGGCCGGGCGCTGGCGCTGGGCGGCGACGTGGACGCGGCGCTCGCGCAGCACCGCGCCGCCCTGGAGCTGTTCGACGGCCCCAGCCCGGACCGGCCGTTGTTCTCCGAGGTGCTGGCCGGGTTCGCGCTGGCCGCGCAGGCGGGGGGCGACGAGGAGCGGGCGGCGGTGTTGTTCGGGGCCTCAGCGGCGATCGAGCCGCACGACACCTCGCCCGAGACCGTCGAGGGGACGCGAGCGGCCGGGGCCGCGCTGGGCGAGCGGCGCTTCGCGGAGTGCTTCGCCAAGGGCGCGGCCATGCCCAGACCAGAGATCTACGAGATGGTGGGCAGTACGGCGTAGGACGGGGCGTGCAGGGTGGTGGTGCCCTTCTCGGGGTTCCTGCCAAACCTGGGGAAGTTGGAGCCCGCCACGTCGATCCTGATCCGGTGCCCGGGCAGGAACGCGTTCGAGATCGCGCCGAGCGGCACCGTCACCTCGCGCACCTCGCCGGGGACCAGCCCGGTCACCCTGACGATGCCGTCGGTCAGCAGCTCGGCCCGCCCGGACGGATGCACGTCGATCAGCTTGGCGGTGAGGTCGGTGGCGGGCGCGGTGGAGGAGACGCGCGCGACCAGCTCGACGTGCCCGCTGACCTCCACCCGCTCCGCCAGCGGCTCGCTCTGGTGGCGCAGCACGTCGGCGCGCTCGTCCAGCGGGCGCTGGTCCAGCGGGCCGAACGCGTCGAACATCATGACCGCGCCGCCGACCGTCGGCACCGGGTCCGCGGGGTCGCCGGCGAACTCGGCCGCGCCGCCGGTGCCGGGGGTCGTGGAGAGCGTGCCGTCCCGGCCCAGGTGGTACGGCACGCGCCGGGCCCGCCGGATCGGCCAGTCCGCCTCCTCGCGCCACTCGTCGTCACCCATCACGAAGATCTTCACCCTGGCCCGGTCGCGCGGCGCCGCCCCGCGCAGCCACTGGTCGAACCAGTCGAGGTGCGTCCCGGTCCAGTCGACGGCGTCCTGGCTCGCGTGGTCCCCGTAGCCGCGCCCGCAGATGTCCCTGTCGTGCGTGAAGTGCGACCACGGGCCCACGATCAGCCGCGAGTCGCCGCGCAGCCGTTCGTAGTGCTCGATGGAGGCGTCGACGAAGTAGTCGTACCAGCCGGTGCTGACCAGCGCGGGCACCTCGATCGCGGCGTGGTCGACGATCCCTTCGCGCCAGAGCGGGTCGAGGGGGTCGGGGGTGTCCATCCAGGGGGCGTAGAAGGGGACGAGGTCGGTCAGCAGGGGCTGGTCGCTGAGCGGCAGCCGGTCGGACAACTCCCCGAACCGGACGGCCTCGGCCAGGTAGGCCTCCTTGTCCCGTGGGGTGGCCGTCCCCCGGGCGATCCTGCGGTCGAGCTCGTGCGGGCCCAGCACGATCAGGCCGACCGTGAGGAGGACGTTGAGGTTGGGGATGCCGCCCGGCTGGTAGACGCACTCGTACAGGCCGGCGGGGGAGACGTGCGGGGCGATGGCCCGCAGGCCCTCCGGCCGTTCCTGGGCGGCGAGAAGCTGGGTGATGGCCAGGTACGAGTCGCCGTACATGCCGATATTTCCGTCGGACCACGGCCGCGTCGCCGCCCAGCGGACCGCGTCGTACCCGTCGGCCGCCTCCCCGCTGATGAAGCGCAGCTCGCCGTCCGAGTCCCCGGTCCCGCGTACGTCCTGGGCCACGACCGCGTACCCGGCCGCCACCAGGCGGGGCACGTCGAGGTGGAACCCTGGACCGGACAGGCCCCTGCCGTACGCGGTGCGCGACAACAACACCGGGAAGCGCCCGGACTCGGCGGGCCGCCACGCCGTCGCCACGAGTTCGACGCCGTCACGGGTGGTCATGGTCTCGGTGGTCTCGATCATCGAACTCTCCTGTTGTAGGCACGAAGGGCAAGGGGGAAGAACAGGGCGAGCAGTCCGGCGGTCCAGCCGAGCGTGATCCACACGTCGGCCATCACCAGCCCGCCGCCCATGAGGCCGCGCAGGGCCCCGGCCAGGTGCGAGACCGGGTTGACCCGCATCCACCAGGTCAGCCAGCCGGGCATGTCGCTGGCGGGCACGAAGGCGCTGCTGCCGAACGTGAGCGGCAGCAACACGGCCGTGGCCAGGCCCTGCATCGAGGTGACGGACTTGGCCACCAGCCCGATCCAGGCCGAGCCCCAGCTCAGCGCCATGGTCATGAGCAGCACCAGGCCGATCCCGGCCAGCGCGGCGAGCGGGCTCGTGGTGACGCGGAAGCCGACGGCGTACCCGACGGCCAGCGACATGGCGATGGTGATCAGCAGCGTGAGCATGTCCGCCAGGACGCGGCCGGCCAGCGGCGCGGACCTGGCGATCGGCATGGTCCTGAACCGGTCGAAGACGCCGTTGCCGATGTCGGTGGCCAGGTTCATGCCGGTGGTGATCGTGGCCATCAGCGCGACCTGGACGAGCACGCCGGGCAACATGTACGCCACCGCGCCCGCCCGGTCACCGCCCGCCGCCCCGCCGAACAGGTACACGAAGATGACGATCATGAAAACGGGCTGGAACAGCAGCCCGGCGAGCTGCCCCGGACTGTTCTTCAGCGGGATCAGGCTGCGCCAGGCCAGCGTCAGTCCCTGGGAGACGGCGGTGGTCATCGGGGGCCTCCGGTGAGGGTGAGGAAGACGTCGTCGAGGGAGGGCAGCCGCAGGGCGTGCTCGGCGAGCACGATGCCCGCGTCGTCCAGGTCCCGCAGCACCGCGGGCGGCACGGCCAGGTCGTGCACGGGCAGGGTCAGCAGCCCGTCGGCGGCGCGCACCCCGAGGATGGCCTCGGCCTTCTCCACGTCGGCGGCGCGCAGTGGCCTGACGTCGAGCCGATGGCCGCCCGCCAGTGCCTTGAGCTCGGCGGGCGTGCCGGCCGCCGCGACCCGGCCGCGGTCGATGACCAGCAGGTCGTCGGCGAGCTGGTCGGCCTCCTCCAGATACTGGGTGGTCAGCAGCACGGTCACCCCGTCGGCGACCAGCTCCCGCACGATCTCCCACAACTCACCGCGGGCGTGCGGGTCCAGGCCGGTGGTCGGTTCGTCGAGGAACAGGATCCGCGGCCTGCTGACCAGGCTCACCGCCAGGTCGAGGCGGCGGCGCATGCCTCCCGAGTAACCACTGGCCGCCCGGCCCGCCGCCTCCTCCAGGCCGAACCTGGCCAGCAACTCCGCGGCCCTGGCCCGGGCCGCCACCCTGGACAGACCGAGCAGGCGGCCGATCAGCAGCAGGTTCTGGGTGCCGGTGAGCTTCTCGTCCACGGAGGCGTACTGGCCGGTCAGGCCGATCAGCTCGCGGACCTTCGCCGGGTGACGGGTCACGTCGTGCCCGCCGACCAGGGCCCGGCCGGCGTCGGGCGCGGCGAGGGTGGCCAGGATCCGCACGGCGGTGGTCTTGCCCGCGCCGTTCGGTCCCAGGACGCCGAGCACGGCTCCGGTCCTGGCCCTCAGGTCGATGCCGTCGAGGGCGGCCTTGTCGCCGTATCTCTTGGTGAGCCCTTCGGCTTCGATCGCGTACTTCATGCCTCCGAGAGTGTCGGGCCGTCCTGGCATCCACCTGACACTTCCCTGTCAGCCAATGGCAGCACCCGATGCGGCACGACAGCGGACAGCGTGATCACGGTGGTGCCGCGCCGCACGCCCGGGATCGCGAGCATGGCATCGATGACCCGCTGGAGGTGCTCGTGGTCGCGCCCCGCGATCCGGCACCACACGTCGCCGGGCCCGGTCACGATGTACGCCTCCAGCAGCTCGGGGATGGACTCCAGGGCCTTGGAGATGTGCTCGCGGGCCGGCTGCTCGACCTCCAGCGTGGTGAACGCCTGCACCGGGTGCCCGAGGGCGGCGGGGGACAGGTTCGGGCCGAAATCGGTGATCACGCCGTCGGCGGTCATGCGGTCGAGCCGGGCCTGTACGGTCCCGCGCGCCACCCCTAGCAGCCGGGCGATCTCCAGCAGCCCGCTGCGCGGGCGCTCGGCGACCAGGCGGAGGAGGCGAAGGTCGAGAGCGTCGAGACCCCGCCGGCGTGCTGGCATATTCGTCTCCAGAAGTCCGCTTCCACTGTCAGATCGGCAGTACGCGGCGAGGGCTGTTGTCAGATCCGCCATCCGTTGCCGAGACTTCGGATCTTATGGAGCACCAGCACCCGTTCGTTCCCTACCAGCAGGAGCGCTACGAACCCGAGGAGATGGTCAGGCGCGGCGAGGAGTTCCACCGGCTGGTGGACCGGCGGCGCAGCGTGCGGGCGTTCAGCGCGGAGCCGGTTCCGTACCGGTGTGTGGAGCTGGCCGTGCGCGCGGCCAACACCGCGCCGTCGGGCGCGCACCAGCAGCCGTGGACGTTCGTCGTGATCGGCGACCAGGAGACCAGGCGGCGCGTACGCGAGGCGGCCGAGGTGGAGGAGCGGCAGAACTACGAGGGCGGCCGGCTGCCACCGGACTGGCGCGCGGCGCTGGAGCCGATGAAGACCACCTCGGACAAGGGCTACCTGGAGGTGGCGCCGTGGCTGGTGGTGTGCTTCGCCGAGAAATACGGCCTGACCTCCGGCGGCGAGAAGGTCCGGCACTACTACGTCAACGAGAGCGTCGGCATCGCCTGCGGCCTGTTCATCACGGCGCTGCACGTCATGGGCCTGTCCACGCTCACCCACACGCCGAATCCGATGGCCTTCCTCAGCGAGATCTGCCATCGCCCGCCCAATGAGCGCCCCTACATCCTGTTCCCCATTGGCTACGCGGCCGAGGGCGCGGAGGTGCCCGACCTGACCAGGAAACCCTTGGAACAAGCACTTATCCCCATGTCCGGAAAGTTGGGTCTTTCCTAGGGGATTCAACGTCTTCACTCTCGGTTCAGGCGCCGGTCGACACCCGAGATCCCGAGCGCCTGAGGAGGACGAGGTTGAAACGCCGATTAGTCATCCTGCTGGCAGCCCTCAGCCTGATCACCCTGACCGGAATGACAGGGGTGGGCGCCACCGCGGAACCGCCGCCGAACAAGCAGTATCGCGTGTCGGGTCCGGCCAACTCTCAGCAACGCAGTGCCGTGGCGGCCACCGGAGCCGCCATCGAGGAGGTGGCCGGCGACTCCGTTCTGGTCACGGCCACGGAAGCCGAGGTCTCCGCCATCAAGCGGCTCGGCTACCGGGTGGCGGAGGTCCCGCGCCCGACACCCCCGTCCGTCGACGCGTTTGACTTCCCGCCGGCGGACTCCGGGTACCACAACTTCGCCGAGATGACGGCCGACATCAACGCCCTGGTCGCGGCCCATCCGAACATCGTCAGCCAGACGACGTTCGGCACGTCGTACGAGGGCAGGGCGCTGCGCCTGATCAAGATCAGCGACAACGTCGGCACGGACGAGAACGAGACGGAGGTGCTGTTCACCGCCCACCAGCACGCCCGTGAGCACCTCACGGTCGAGATGTCGCTCTACCTCATGCACCTGCTCGCCGACAACTACGGCACCGATTCGAGGATCACCAACCTGGTGAACACCAGGGAGATCTGGATCATGCCGGACCTGAACCCGGACGGCGGCGAGTACGACATCGCCACCGGCTCCTACCGCTCCTGGCGCAAGAACCGCCAGCCGAACTCCGGCTCCTCGGCCGTCGGCACCGACATGAACCGCAACTGGGCCTACCAGTGGGGCTGCTGCGGCGGCTCGTCGGGCACGACGTCCAGCGAGACCTACCGCGGCGCGAGCGCGGAGTCGGCCCCCGAGGTCAGGGCGGCGGCCAACTGGGTACGCGGCCGTGTCGTCGGCGGCGTCCAGCAGATCAGGACGAACCTCGACTGGCACACCTACAGCGAACTGGTGTTGTGGCCCTACGGCTACACCTTCAACGACACCGCCCCCGGCCTGACCCAGGACGACCGGGACGCGCACGCCACCCTCGGCCAGAACATGGCCTCGACCAACGGCTACACGCCCGAGCAGGCCAGCGACCTCTACATCACCGACGGGACCATCGACGACTGGATGTGGGGCGTCTACAAGATCTTCAGCTACACCTTCGAGATGTACCCGACCGGCTCCAGCCCCGGCTTCTATCCGCCGGACGAGCAGATCGTCCCCCAGACCACCCGCAACAGGGAGGCGGTGCTGCGCTTCCTCGAATACTCGGACTGCGTCTACCGCATCATCGGCAAGGAGGCCCAGTACTGCGGCACCGGCACCCCGCCGGTGACCGTCTACTCCGACACCTTCGAGACGGCCACGGGCTGGACGACGAACCCGAGCGCCGCCGACACGGCCACCACCGGCACGTGGGAGCGCGGTGACCCCGCGGCCACCACCTCCACCGGCGCCAAGCAGCTCGGCACCACGGTCAGCGGCACGAACGACCTGGTCACGGGCCCCCTGGCGGGCACCGCCGCCGGCGACTTCGACATCGACGGCGGCATCACCTCGATCCAGTCGCCACCCATCACGCTGCCGTCGACGGGCGCGCTGAACCTCTCGCTCTCCTGGTACCTGGCGCACGGCTCGAACGCCTCCAGCGCCGACTACCTCCGGGTACGCGTGGTCGGCACCACCACGACCACCGTGCTCAACCAGGCGGGCGCGGCCACCAACCGCAACGGCGCCTGGGCCACCGCCACGGCGAGCCTGAACGCCTTCGCCGGTCAGACGGTCCGCATCCTCGTCGACGCCGCCGACGCCTCGGGAGCCTCCCTGGTGGAGGCAGGGGTGGACGACGTCAGGATCACTCAGCAGCCGTAAACCGAAATCACTTTCCGCCGTACGAGACGTGCGTCTCGTACGGCGGAGCCATGTTTGGGCCTTGTAAGCACGGGATGTCAAAGCTACGATCGCGACAACTCTTAGGAAACTTTCCTAAAAGTAATCATCAATCGGACAAAACCTGACACCCCCTGCAAGGTTACTGGCGCCGACACCCCCCGGGCCCGCGTTTCACCTCCGCGGGCCGTGCCGTACGGCTTGCGCTCTCACCCCCCGGTGCAAGCCGTACGGCACGCACACCTCCATAAGGAAGAACTCCGTGAAAGTACGCGCGATTCTCCTGGCACTCGCCACCCTCGCACTCAGCCTTCAGGCCCTGCCCGCCCAGGCCGCCGCCGCCACCGCGACGTTCGCCAAGGTCTCCGACTGGGGCTCGGGCTTCGAAGGCAAGATCACCGTCACCAACGGCACCACCGCCGCCATGCCCACCTGGAACGTGCAGTTCGACGTGCCCTCGGGCTTCACGATCCCCTCCGCCTGGGACGCCGTGATGGCGCGGAACGGGCAGCACTACACCTTCACCCCTCCCACCTGGGCATCCCCACTGGCGGCCGGCGCCAGCACGACCTTCGGATTCAACGGCAGCCCAGGTAACTTCCCGGGCATCACCGGCTGCACCCTCAACGGCGCCTCCTGCGGCGGGGGCGGCTCGACCCCCGGCGTCCCGGGAACCCCGGGAACGGCCGGGGCCAGCACGACCGGCAGCGCCATCACGCTCACCTGGGGCGCGTCGAGCGGCACGGTGACCGGCTACCGCGTCTACGAGGGCACCGCGGTCAAGGCCACGGTCACCGGCACCACGGCCACGATCAGCGGGCTCGGCGCCTGCGAGACCCACAGCTACACCGTCAAGGCGTACAACGCGCAGGGCGAGTCACCGGGACAGGGCGTCACCGCCACCACCACCGGCTGCTCCGGCGGCGGCGGGACGTTGCCCAAGCACATCCTCACCGGCTACTGGCACAACTTCGTCAACCCCGCCGTCGAGCTCAAGCTCTCGGCCGTCCCGAACGAGTACGACCTCGTCGCCGTGGCGTTCGGCGAGGCCACCTCCACCGCCGGAGAGGTCGTCTTCGCGGTCGATTCCGGGCTGGCCTCAGCCGTGGGCGGCTACACCGACGCCCAGTTCAAGGCCGACGTGCAGGCCCTGCACCAGCGCGGCAAGAAGGTGATCCTGTCGGTCGGCGGCGAGGCCGGGCGCGTGCAGGTGGCCGGCGCGGCGGCGGCGACCAAGTTCGCCGACACCGTGTACGCCCTCATGCAGAGCTACGGCTTCGACGGCGTGGACATCGACCTGGAGAACGGCCTCAACGCCACCTACATGGCCCAGGCGCTCAGGTCGCTGCGCGCCAAGGCCGGCTCCGGCCTGATCATCACCATGGCCCCGCAGACCATCGACATGCAGTCCACCGGGATGGAGTACTTCAAGCTCGCCCTGTCGATCAAGGACATCCTCACGGTCGTCCACACGCAGTTCTACAACTCCGGCTCCATGCTCGGCTGCGACCAGGCCCAGGCGTACTCGCAGGGCTCGGTCAACTTCATGACCGCGCTGGCCTGCATCCAGCTCGAGAACGGCCTGCGCCCCGACCAGGTGGCGCTGGGCCTGCCGGCGGGACCGGGCGCGGCCGGCGGCGGCATCGTCGCGCCCACCCTCGTCAACCAGGCACTCGACTGCCTGGCCAAGCGCACCAGTTGCGGCACCTTCACCCCACCGCGCGCCTACCCCGACATCAGGGGCGCGATGACCTGGTCCATCAACTGGGACGCGAGCAACAACTGGTCGTTCTCCAAGACAGTCAAGCCCCACCTCCAGGGAATGCCATGAGACTTCGCAGCAGACTCACCGCCTTGGCGGCCGGCCTGGTCCTCGCGCTGACCGGCGCGGGACCGACCATCGCAGCGCCCGCGGCGTACGGCGCGACGCAACAACTGGCCGTCGCCTGGGCCCCGTGGACCGCCTACGCCACCGGCGCGGTCGTCACCTACAACGGCGTGGACTACGTGTGCCTGCAGGCGCACACCTCCCAGCCCGACTGGACGCCGCCGAACGTGCCCGCCCTGTGGAAGCAGGGATCGGGTGGCGGCGGCGGCAACGACACCACGGCCCCGTCGGTGCCCGGCAACCTCCGCTCGACCGGCGTCACCTCCAGCAGCGTCTCCCTGGCCTGGAACGCCTCCACCGACAACGTGGGCGTCACCGGCTACAACGTCTATCGCGGCGGCACCCTGGTCACGACCGCGACCGGCACGTCGTTCACCGACACCGGCCGCGCGGCGAGCACCGCCTACACCTACACCGTCCGCGCCCGTGACGCGGCGGGCAACCTGTCCGGTGTGAGCAACTCCGTCACGGCCACCACCTCCGCCGGCGGCGGCGGCGGCCCCAACCCCACCAAGATGCCCGGCGCCCCCTACCTCTACATGGGCTGGGGCAACCCGCCCAACCCCGGCACGGTCATGGACGCGACCGGCGTCAAGTCGTTCACGATGGCGTTCATCCTGGCCAGCGGCGGCTGCACCCCGGCATGGGACGGCAACCGCGCGTTGACCGGCGGCGCCGACCAGCAGGCGATCAACACGATCAAGTCCAAGGGCGGCAGCGTCCAGGTCTCCTTCGGCGGCTGGTCGGGCAACAAGCTCGGCCCCAACTGCGGCACGCCGCAGGCGTTCGCGAACGCGGTGCAGCAGGTCATCAACGCCGTCGGCCCCGCCGTCGTGGACTTCGACATCGAGAACACCGACGAGTTCGAGAACTACACCGTCCAGGACCGCATCCTGAACGGGCTCAAGATCGTCAAGGCGAACAACCCGAACGTCAAGGTCGTCGTCACCTTCGGCACCTCGACGTCGGGCCCGACCAGCCACGGCATCCGGCTGATCAACCAGTCGAGGGCGCTCGGCGTGCCGATCGACAACTACACGATCATGCCGTTCGACTTCGGCGGCGGCGCCAACATGTACCAGAGCACCGTCAACGCCTCCGAGGGCCTGAAGAACGCGTTGAAGAGCGCCTTCGGCTGGACCGACGCCCAGGCGTACGCGCACATGGGCATCTCGGGCATGAACGGCCTGTCCGACCAGCAGGAGCTGACCTCGCCCGCCACCTGGACCCAGATCCGCGACTGGGCCAACTCCCACGGGCTGACCAGGCTCGCCTACTGGGCCGTCAACCGGGACCGTCCCTGCCCCGGCGGCGGCGTGGTCTCGAACTGCAGCGGCATTGCCCAGTCCGACTGGGAGTTCACCCGCACCACCGCCGGATTCTGACCCGCTGGGCGGCCCGCCCTTTCCTGCGAGGGGGCGGGCCGCAGTGAGGAACCCCCCATGAGACTCCGAGGACCGGCGGTCTTACTCTCCGCCGCACTGATCGCCTTTCACGCCACCCCGGCTTTCGCAGCGAATATCGCGATAAATCCTGGCTTTGAGGATGGCCTGACCGGCTGGACGTGCTCGGGAGGGCAAGCCGTCTCATCCCCGGTCCACGGGGGCACACGGGCGCTCCAGGCGACCCCGCAGGGCAACGACTACGCCAGGTGCCAGCAGGCCGTCACGGTCAAGCCGGGCACGACCTACCAGCTCTCCGCATGGGTGCAGGGCGCCTACGTCTTCCTGGGCGCGACGGGCACCGGCGTCAGCACCAGCACGTGGGGCGCCCCCGGCGGCCAGTGGGGCCAGCTCAAGACCTCCTTCACCACCGGCGCGTCCACCACCTCGGTGACGATCTACGTCAACGGCTGGTACGGCCAGGGCGCCTACCTGGCCGACGACATCGTGCTCGACGGTCCCGGCGGAGCGCCTGACGTCCTGCCGCCCAGCGTCCCCGGCAACCTCTCCGTCGCCGGCGCGACCGCCACGAGCCTCACCGCGACCTGGAACGCCGCCACGGACAACTCCGGCGGCATCGCCCGCTACGACGTCTCCAGGGACAACGGCGCCCCCACGCCCGTCACCTCCACCACCCACACCGCGACGGGCCTGACCCCGGACACCGCCTACGGCTTCCGCGTACGCGCCTGCGACCTGGCGGGCAACTGCTCGGCCTACTCCGCCTCCGTCAGCGGCCGGACGAACAACGACACGACGCCGCCGGCCGGCGACATCCGCCACGCGCCCTACATCGACATCACCATGCCCACGCCGTCCCTGGCCGGCGCGGCGAACGCGACCGGGGTCAAGAACTACACGCTGGCCTTCGCGCTCGGCGACAGCTCCGGCTGCAACCCCTCGTGGGGCGGCACGATCCCGATCAACGACTCCCGCATCGTCAATGACATCAAGGCGTTGCAGGCCCAGGGCGGTCAGGTGATCGTGGCCAGCGGCGGGGCGCTGGGGCCCTACCTGGAGCACGCCTGTGGCAGCGTCGCGGCGCTGATCGGCGCGTACAAGAAGGTGCTGGACACGGTCGGGACGAACCATCTCGACGTGGACGTCGAGGCGGCCATCGACGTGAACAAGGTCAACACCGCGCTCAAGCAGCTCCAGAGCGAGCGCGGCACCGTCGTCAGCTACACGCTGCGGATCCAGGGCCAGGACTACGGCGTGGACCCGTTCTCGTTGCAGATCCTGCAGGACGCCGCCGCCAAGGGCCTGAACGTGGTCGTCAACCCGATGCTGATGAACTTCGGCTACACCGGCAACTGGGGCGATGCCATGATCGCCGCCGCGCAGGCCACGCTGAACCAGATGAAGGGCGTCTGGCCGGGCAGGACCGACGCCCAGCTAAAGCGCTCGCTCGGCGTCACGCCGATGATCGGCAAGAACGACACCGGCATGACGACCACCCAGGCCGACGCCCGCAAGCTGCTCACCTGGGCGAACGCCAACCACATCGGTTTCGTCGGCTTCTGGTCCGCGGCCCGCGACAACGGCGGCTGCCCGGACGGGCGGGTCTCGCCCACGTGCAGCGGTATCGCGCAGTCGAGTTACGAGTTCACGAACATCTTCAAGGGGTTCACCGGATGAGGAGCCTGCTCAGCGTCGTGGCCGGGGTGCTGCTCACCCTCGCCCTGACCACAACCCCCGCTTTCGCGGCAAATATCGCGATAAATCCGGGCTTCGAGGACGGCCTGACCGGCTGGACCTGCTCGGGCGCCTCCGGCGCGCAGGCCGTCACGACGCCGGTCCACGGCGGCACGAAGGCCCTGCGCGCCACCCCGGCCGGCAGCGACACCGCCAGGTGCCAGCAGGCCGTCACGGTCAAGCCGGGCACGACGTACCAGCTCTCCGCCTGGGTGCAGGGCGGCTACGTCTTCCTCGGCGCGACCGGCACCGGCGGAACCGACCCGCAGACCTGGGGCTCCCCGGGCGCGGCCTGGAGCCAGCTCAAGACGTCCTTCACGACCGGCACCTCCACCACGTCGGTGACCGTCTACGTCAACGGCTGGTACGGCCAGGGCGCCTACCTGGCCGACGACCTCGTGCTCGACGGCCCCGGCGGCACCCCCGACACCCAGCCCCCCACCGTCCCCGGCAACCTGACCGTGGGCGGCGCCACGTCGTCGTCGCTCTCCCTGAGCTGGTCGGCCGCCACCGACAACACCGGCGTCACCTGGTACGAGGTGTCCAGGGACAACGGCGCCCCCGCGGCCACCACCTCGACCGCCTACACGGCCACCGGCCTCGCCGCGCAGACCGCCTACGCCTTCCGGGTGCGCGCCTGCGACGCGGCGGGCAACTGCTCGGCCTACTCCGCCACGGTCAGCGGCACCACGACCACCGGCGGTGGTGGGGGAGGCGGGCTGCCCAAGCGGGTCCTGGTCGGCTACCTGCACGCCTCGTTCGCCAACGGGTCCGGATATATCCGGATGGGCGAGGTGCCTGACGAGTGGGACGTCATCAACCTCGCCTTCGGCGAACCCACCTCCGTCACCTCGGGCGACATCAGATTCCGCCAGTGCCCGGCCGCGGAGTGCCCCAACGTCGAACCAGAGGCCGACTTCATCGCCGCCATCAGGGCCAAGCAGGCCCGCGGCAAGAAGGTGCTGATCTCGATCGGCGGTCAGAACGGCCAGGTCCAGCTCACGACCACGGCGGCCCGCGACAAGTTCGTCGAGTCGGTCGCGGCGATCATCGACAGGTACGGCCTCGACGGCCTCGACATCGACTTCGAGGGCCACTCCCTCTACCTCAACCCCGGAGACACCAACCTCGCCGCTCCGACCACCCCGGTCATCGTCAACCTGATCTCCGCGCTCAGGACGCTCAAGGCCCGCTACGGCGCGAGGTTCACGCTCACCATGGCCCCCGAGACGTTCTTCGTCCAGCTCGGCTACCAGTTCTACGGCCCGGGACCGAACGGCGCCGCCGACAGCAGGAGCGCCTCCTACCTGCCCGTCATCCACGCCATGCGCGACGACCTGACCCTGCTCCACGTGCAGGACTACAACTCGGGCCCGATCATGGGCCTCGACGGCCAGTACCACACGATGGGCGGGCACGACTTCCACGTGGCCATGACCGACATGTTGCTGGCCGGCTTCCCGATCATGGGCAACGCGGCCAACAGGTTCCCGCCGCTGCGCCAGGACCAGGTGGCCATCGGGCTGCCCGCCTCGGTGAACGCGGGCAACGGGTTCACCGGCGTCGCGGAGGTGCAGAAGGCGTTCGACTGCCTGGCCAAGGGGAGCAACTGCGGGACGTACAAGCCGCGCGGCGTCTACCCGAACCTGCGCGGCCTGATGACCTGGTCGATCAACTGGGACAGGTACAACGGGCAGGAGTTCTCCCGGAGCCACCGGGCCTACCTGAACGCACTCGGCTAGAAGCGGACGAGCTGGGTGGGCTTGAGCGGGATGCCCAGGCCCGGCGGCCGGTAGGTGGGCAGCGCCTCGCCGTACTCGTGCATCCAGGCGTGGTCCACCAGCAGCCGCATCCGCTCGAACACGCCGGAGGCGTAAGGCTCGGCCAGGGCCGTCTCACCGGACAACCGGGAGACGGCCCCGGCCACCAGGTCGGGATCGGGCGGCGACAGGTCGCAGTGCTCGTCCGGCCCGATGAGCAGGTCCACGCCGGGCGGCAGCGGGTAGATCGGCCGGGGCAGCGCCAGCACGCGCGGCGGCGGCGCCATCGGCCAGCCTCCCGCCACCGCCTCCAGCAGCACCGAGCGCGACGTCCTGCGCGCGAACAGCCCCTCCGCCAGCGCCCAGCTCAGCGCGCCCACGTCGGCGAGGTCCTCGCCGCAGGCGTGCAGGCACAGGTACGGCACCAGCGGGATCCCCGCCCCGCCCGCCTGCGCCCATCCGCCGCCGCACCCGGTCAGCACCAGCAACGCCAGCATCGCCCGGTAGGCGGTGTCGGCGTGCGGCGTCTCCAGCCGCCCCGGCACGATCACGCACCGGCCGCCGGTCTTCTCGGCCGTCACCCCCAGCTCCCGCGCCGTCTTCAGCGCCCGCGACGCGGCCACCCCCGTGTACGCCTCCTGCCAGGCAGGCGTGTACGGCTCCGCACGGTCCTCGTACCCGGCGGGCCACACCCCGGGCAGCCCGGGCCGCTCCACCCCGTAGACGGCCAGCAGCAGGTCGAACACGGTCGTCAGCAGCTCACCGCCGTCCCGCAACACGGGCACGCCCCGGCGCAGCACCCCTGGGCCGTCGTCGAAGCGCGGCAGCAGCACCTCCACCGCCTCCTCGCCGTACACGCTGAGCCGCCCGCACGCCCCGCCCACCAGCCCGCCGGGCACGTAGGCGTCCTCGCGCTCGCGCAGCCGCACCAGGCACGGCAGGTCCGTGCGCTCCATGGCGTGCCCGTCGAACGGCGTCCTGTCCAGGAAGAACTCCTTGAGCAGCACGTGCCCCATGGCCATGGCCAGCGCCCCGTCCGTGCCGGGCCGCACCACGAGCGTCTCGTCCGACAGCCGCGTCGGGTGCGTGCCGATCGCGACCACCTTCTGCCCCTTGTACCGCCCGGCGATCACCCAGGGCGTGTCCGCCGTCCGTACGAGCCGGTTGTTCTCCCCCCACAGCAGCACGTACGCCGCCCGCGCCCAGTCGTCGGCCCCCGGCCCCGCGAACCGCGGACCCAGCACCTGCTCGGGCGCGGCCGGATGCTCGGTCAGCACTGCGCCCCCGAGCCCGCCGACGACCCGCGCCAGCGGGGAGGTGGCCAGCGCCGCCACCCGCTCCGCCCCGTGCTGGGTGGCGGTGTGCACGATCGCGGCCGCCGCCAGTTCCGCCGCCGTCCCGTCGTCCAGCGGCACTCTGCGCTCGCCTCTGGCGCGGTGATAATGCTGAGAATTGGCTGTGAGTTTCGCCCAGGCGGCGACCGGATCCCGCACCCCTTCCCGGACTTCGAAGTAGAGCCTGACCAGTGCCTGGTTGACCTGCGATCCCCCCATGGAAAAAGTTCAACACAGACGGTGATGTCGTATCGGGATACGTGTCGGCATGTCGGGGATAAGAATTGGAAGCCGGGCGGCGCCAGGTGGCAGCAGTGCTCTTGTTACGGCAGGCTAGGGGCCGCCATGGATTACGCAGTTCTCACGGGGATCGTCCTCGTCGCCGGTGTCGTGCTCGCTCTCGTCGCGCAATGGCGTGACTGGCGGCCCCCTCTGATCGTCGCCATTGTGGTGGGCATCGCGGTGCGCGTGCTCATCATGTACACCTCGGCGATCGACACGTGGCAGCCCGTCGACTTCATGCAGAGCTTCAAGCCCGCGGGCGAGGCGGTGGTGCGGGGCGAGGACCCCGTGCTGGCCAGCAACGGCGGCTGGCACTTCCTGCCGACCATCCCCTACGTCTACGGCATCCTGCTGTGGCTCGGCATCCCGTGGGAATACGCCGGGCGTCTCGTGACCGTGGTCGCCGACATCGTGCTGATCCCGCTGGTCGCGAAGCTGGCCGGCGGCCCCAAGGCGTCGCTGCGCGCCCTGCAGTACGCGCTCAACCCGCTCGCCGTGCTCATCGCCTCCGTCCATGGCCAGGTGGAGCCCGTCGCGCTCGTGTTCGGCGTGGCCGCCTTCGTGGTGGCCCGCGGCCCCGGCGACCCCGACAGGCCCGGCCTGCTCACCGACGTCGTCGGCAGAGTACGCGGCGGCGTCGCGTCCTACGGCGTACGCGCCTCGATCCCGCGCGTGATCGGCCGCGGCGGCATGTTGCACCGGGCCCTGCTGGCCGGCGAGGACGACCGCGCCCACCTCAGGCGCGGCGCGCTGGCCGGCGTGCTCATGGGTCTGGCGCTGTGCGCGAAGAGCTGGCCGATCTGGCTGATCCCCGGCTTCCTGCTGCTCCTGCCCAACCTGCGTTCCCGCGTGGCCGCCCTGTTCACCACGGGCGTGGTGCCGCTCTTCTTCCTGGTGACGCTGCCGATCTTCGCGGGCACCTCGCTCAGCCAGATCCCCAAGGTCATCGACACCATCCGCGACATCCGGCCCATCGTCGGCGAGTGGGGCTGGACCCCGTGGTTCACCGAGGGGAGCTGGGACCTGAGGCCGGGGCTGGCCTCGTTCGGCACCAACCTCATCTACCTCAGCGTCGTGCTCGTCATCCTCATCTGGCGGCGCGCCGACCCGATCGACATGACCACGGCCATCCTGCTCGTCTTCATGGTCATGACACCCCGGCTCGGCGCCCAGTATCTGCTGTGGTTCATGCCGTTCCTGGTCGCCAGGCCCACCCGATTCGCCTGGCCGGCCATTCTGGGGGTCTCGTTCTGGTCGGCCTACGGCTACATCTACATGACGCAGTTCGACTCCGACGGATGGTGGTTGCAGCACACGTACTGGTCGCGGGCCTCGATCGTGCTGCTGCCCGTCCTCGCGCTGGCCATGCCGTGGGGCCGCCGCATCGCGGCGACCCCCGGCCTGACCCACCGCCTGGGGCCCAAGGGCCCTTCGGCCAAGATCACGTCACCGGCATAGGCGCCCCCACAACGTGACCCACTGGTCGGGGTGGACGTGGCCCACGACGGTGTCGCGGGCGACGCCCGCCGCCTGCAGCGCGGCGTCCACGCCGTCGTAGCGGGCCTTCAACGAGGCGCGTACCGAGCCGCCCACCCCGCCGAAGCCCAGCTCGACCAGCTCCTGGTACGAGCGGCGCCCGGACACGAGCGGCTCCGGCCTGCGCTCCACACGCAGGATCGCCGAGTCCACGGACGGCACGGGACGGAAGCTCTCGCTGCCGACCGTGTCGCCCAGCCGCCAGGAGAACCAGGGCCACGACTCCACCGTGACCAGGCTCCACCGGCCGTAGTCGCCGGAGCGCTTGCGGGCGTACTCCCGCTGCGTGAGCAGCGTCGCCGAGGTCAGGGCCGGCGCCCGCAGGCACCAGTCCACGATCTTCGACGTGATCGAGTAGGGGATGTTCCCCACGACCGCGAACGGCTCACGCGGCGCCCGCGCGGCCGTGAAGTCGCCCCTGACCACGTCGATCCGGGGATCGTCGCGCGTGCGGGAGGCCAGCCGCCCGGCCAGCCTGGGGTCGATCTCGTAACCGACCACCTGCGCGCCCGCCCCGGCCAGCGCCAGGGTGAGCACGCCCTCGCCGGAGCCGGGCTCCAGCACGAGCCCCTCGGGAGCGGCCGCCTTGACGACCAGTCCGACGGCATGGGCGTCGACCAGGAAATTCTGCGAGAGAGTGCGCCGCGCCCGATCCACGGGCGTGCGACCGCCGCCGCCGTTCCTGGCCTTCCTCTGGGTGTGTGAATAGTTTCCGTGAGCGAAATTCTGCGCCACAGCGCTGCCCTTCCGGGTCCTCGAGATTGACGGGTCTCGAAGGGCCCTGGGCGCGCCTGGCGGACGCTCTGCCTCAGGTCATCGCGTCCGCAGGCGGGCCAGAGCCCGGCCATGGCGGATACGGATGAAAACCTGGCAGGTGAACATGCATGACATGCGTGTCACTGTAGGTCGCCCCTGTTCAGGCGGGCAAAGCATTTAACTCAGCGTGCGCGGGCCGGCGTTCTACCTGAAATGAGGCTTTGAGGCGGCTTTGAACTGGCTCAGGTAAACCTTGGGACATGGACCGACCGGCCAGGGTTCTCGTCGTGGACGACGAGCCGAACATCCGCGCCCTGCTCTCCCAGACGCTGCGACTGGTCTCCTTCGAGGTCAGGACCGCTGAGACGGGCGCCGAGGCGGTCAGCGCCGCCAGGGAGTTCAGGCCCGACATCGTGGTGCTCGACGTGATGCTGGCGGACTTCGACGGGTTCGAGGTGGCCAGGCGGCTCGGTGAGAGCGTCCCCGTGTTGTTCCTGACCGCCCGCGACCGCGTGGAGGACCGCGTGCAGGGGCTCACGCTGGGGGCCGACGACTACGTGGCCAAGCCGTTCAGCCTGGAGGAGGTGGTGCTGCGCATCCGGGCCATCCTGCGGCGCAGCCGTACCGGGACGGCGGACGACGTCCTGCGCTACGCCGACCTGGAGCTGGACCCGCAGGCCCACGAGGTGCGCAGGGCCGGCGTGCCGGTGGACCTGTCGCCCACCGAGTTCAACCTCCTCGAATACCTGCTCACCAACGCCGGCCGGGTGGTGAGCAAGGCGCAGATCCTCGACAGCGTCTGGCGCTACGACTTCGACGGCGACTCCAGCATCGTCGAGTCCTACGTCTACTACCTGCGCAAGAAGATCGACAAGTACGAGCCGCAGCTCATCCACACCGTGCGCGGCGTCGGCTACACCCTGAGGACCCCGCGATGAGACCGGCCACCTGGACCCTGCGCACCCGCCTGGTACTGGCGATACTCGGGCTCACCACGCTGGCGCTCCTGCTGTCCAACGTCGTGGGCGTCACCGTGCTGCGCGACAACCTGATGGGGCGCGTGGACGAGCAGCTCGCCGGCCTCACCAGGGTCGCCGGCGTCAAGACCATCACCGCGATCGGGCAGCGGCCTGACACGGCCACCGACCTGGCCACGCTGCTCACCAAGCGGATCGCGACCGTCCAGCAGATCCTGATCTACCGCCCCGACGGCACACTCCAGGCCCGCACCCCCGAGGCCAAGAACCAGCCGACCCCCGTCATCGACGACGTCAGGACCGACGAGCCCTACACCGTGCCCGGCACCAGCGGGGCCTCCTGGCGCGTGCGCGGCGCCGAGATGCCCAACGGCGGCACCCTGGTCGTCGCGCAGTCCCTCACCGAGCTGGAGGCGACCCTGACCTCGGCCGTCGTCATCGCCGCCGCGGTCAGCCTGGTCGTGCTGCTCCTGCTGGGGCTGGCCGCCGCCGCCGTCGTGCGGCTCGGGCTGCGCCCCCTGACCAGGATGGAGGCCACCGCCGGGCACATCGCCCGCGGCGACTTCGCCCGCCGGGTGCCCGCCCAGGACCCGCACACCGAGCCCGGCCGCCTGGCCGCCGCCATGAACGTCATGCTCGACCGCCTCCAGGCCGAGATCACCGCCAGGACCGACTCCGAGACCCGCATGCGGCGCTTCCTCGCCGACGCCTCCCACGAGCTGCGCACCCCGCTCACCTCCGTACGCGGCTTCGCCGAGCTGCACCGCAGAGGCGGCGACGCCGGCGAGGCCATGCGCAGGATCGAGGACGAGGCCGCCAGGATGGGCGTGCTCGTCAACGACCTGCTCACGCTGGCCCAGCTCGACGAGGAGCGCCCCCTCGACCAGCGCCCCGTCGACCTGCTCGAAGTGGCCGCCGACACCATCCGCGACGCCCGCGTACGCGTGCCCGACCGGCCCGTCAGGCTCGCGCCCCTCGGCGACCGGCTCGCGCCCGTCTCGGTCGTGGGCGACGAGGCCCGCCTGCGCCAGGTGGCCGCCAACCTCGTCGGCAACGCGCTCTGCCACACGCCGCCCGACGCCGCCATCACCGTCAGGGTGGGCAGGTCGGGAGGCTCGGCCGTCCTGGAGGTGACCGACACCGGGCCCGGCGTGCCGCCCGAGCACGTGCCGCGCCTGTTCGACCGCCTCTACCGGGTCGGCCGGGGCCGATCGAGGGCCGACGGCGGCGCCGGGCTGGGCCTGGCCATCGTCTCCGCCATCGTCCGCGCCCACGGGGGCCGCGTCGAACTGGACACCGCACCGGGCGAGGGCGCGACATTCCGCGTACTTCTACCTGACTCCGAGGTCGCTCCCAGCTCACGTTGAAACGCGCTCGCGACAGTCGGGGCATGAGACTCATCGCCACAGCGCTCCTGGTCGTCCTCGCGGCGGCCGGGTGCGGCAACCAGCAGAGCGGTACCGGTGTCGCCTCCATCGCCACCGGCTCGGCCCGGCCCTCCGCCGCCACCCCCACCGCTACGGCCGACCCGCAGGAGCAGGGCAGGAAATGGGCCCGGTGCATGCGTGAGCACGGCGTACAGGTGGACGATCCCGACCCGAACGGCGGCGGCGGCCTGAACGTGACGGCGGACAAGGCCGACAAGGGCAAGATCCAGGAGGCCATGGAGGCCTGCCGCGGCACCGCGCCGTTCATGGACCGCAAGGCGTCCAAGCCGCAGGACATCGACCAGTTGCGGGCGTTCGCCCAGTGCATGCGCGACAACGGCGTGGACATGCCCGACCCCAACCCCGACGGCACCTTCGGCACGAGCGCCATCGACAGGAACGACGCCGGGTTCAAGAAGGCGTTCGACGCCTGCCGCGGGAAGTTCCCCAAGAGGGGAACGGGCAAGTGACGAAGGTCGAGGAGACCAGGCTCGCCCCCCGAGCCCTGCCGCCGCGCCGCCGCCCGCGCGCGGTCCTGGCCTGGACGGGCGCCGCGGCACTGCTCGCCGCCGCCGTCGCGGCCGCCGCCGTGGGCTTCGGCGGCACCACCACCGGTACGGCCCTCGCCGGCCGCACACCCCCCGCCACCGCCAAGGTCACCCGCACGACGCTCACCGAGACCAAGACGGTCGACGGCACCCTCGGCTACGGCGCCCCCGTCGCCGTCACCGCCAAGTCCCAGGGCACGATCACCTGGCTCCCCGCCGAAGGCTCCACCATCACCAGGGGCCACGCCGTCTACAGCGTGGACGCCGACCGCCGCCCCCTCCTGTACGGCACCATGCCCCTCTACCGGACCCTCCAGGACGGCGTCGAGGGCAAGGACGTCGAACTGCTCGAACGCAACCTCCACCGGCTCGGCTACACCGGATTCGACGTGGACGACACGTTCACCTGGGCCACCGGGGAGGCGGTCGAGGACTGGCAGGACGACCTCGGCCTCGACGTCACCGGCCGGGTCCAGCCCGGCGACGTCGTCGTGGCCGACGGCCGCATCCGCGTCGCCGACCTCAAGAAGGCGCTCGGCGACACCGCCACAGGCCAGGTCCTCACCGCCACCGGCACCACCCGCCAGGTGCTCGTCAACCTCGACGTGGCCGACGAGCACCTGGTCAGGAAGGGCATGAAGGCCACCGTCGAGCTCCCGGACGGCGGCACGGTCAACGGCAAGGTCGCGGGCGTCGGCAAGGTCGCCACCGAGACGACCAGCGGCAACGAGAGCGTCACCACGGTCGAGGTCAAGGTGTCGGTGACCGGCCTGAAGAAGGCGTACGACGCCGCCCCCGTGGACGTCACGATCGTCTCAGAACAGCGCGAGAACGTCCTGGCCGTACCCGTCGGAGCGCTGGTCGCCCTGACCGAGGGCGGCTACGGCGTTCAGGTGGTGGAGGGCTCGGCCACCCGGTACGCGGCGGTCGAGACCGGGCTGTTCGCCGACGGCCGGGTCGAAGTGGAAGGCGTCGCGGAAGGCGTGACCGTGGCGGTGCCCAAGTGATCGTCGAACTGCGCGAGGTGAGCAAGGAGTACGGCGACGTCGCCGCCCTCCGGGGCGTCTCCCTGGGCATCGACCACGGCGAGCTCGTCGGCATCGTCGGCCCGTCGGGTTCGGGCAAGTCGACCATGCTCAACATGATCGGCACCCTCGACCGCCCGTCGGGCGGCACCGTCCGCATCGCCGGGCACGACGTGCTCTCCCTCACCGACAGGCAACTGTCCGCCCTGCGCGCGAACGTCATCGGCTTCGTCTTCCAGCAGTTCCACCTGGCCCCCGGCGTGCCCGCGCTGGACAACGTGGCCGACGGGCTGCTGTACGCGGGGCCGTCGCCGCGAGAACGGCGGCTGCGCGCGTACGAGGCCCTCGAAAGGGTGGGGCTCGGACACCGGATCGGCCATCGCCCGCACGAGTTGTCCGGCGGCGAACGCCAGCGCGTCGCCATCGCCCGCGCCGTCGTCGGCGGCCCGCGCCTGCTGCTGGCCGACGAACCGACCGGCAACCTCGACTCCCGGTCCGGGGCGGGCGTGATGGAGCTGCTGCGCGAGCTCAACGCGGCCGGCACCACCGTGGTCGTCATCACCCACGACCGCGACATCGCCGCCTCCCTGCCCCGCCAGGTCGAGATGCTGGACGGAGCACGGATATGACCACTCTCGTACCCACCCGCCTGCGCCCCCGCGACGTGATCACGGTCGGCGGGTCGGGCCTGCGGGCCAGGCCGCTGCGCGTGTTCCTGTCGGCGCTCGGGATCGCCATCGGCATCGCCGCCATGCTCGGCGTCGTCGGCATCTCCGCCTCCAGCCAGGAGGACCTCAACCGGCAGCTCGAAGCGCTCGGCACGAACCTGCTCACCGTCTCGCCCGGCAAGACCCTGTTCGGCGAGGCGTCCCACCTGCCCGCCGAGTCGGAGGGCATGATCGGCCAGATCGCCCCCGTCACCGCCGTCACCGCGACCGGCGCCACCCAGGCCAAGGTCTACCGCAACGACCACATCCCCGAGGCCGAGTCGGGCAGCATCTCCGTCACCGCCGCCCGCCTCGACCTGCTCAAGGACACCGGCGCCACCGTCGCGGCCGGAACCTGGCTGAACGAGGCCACCCACCGCTACCCCGCCACCGTGCTCGGCGCCACGGCCGCCGACCGGCTCGGCGTCGTCCAGGCCGGTCCCGACCAGCGGGTCTGGCTCGGCGGGCAGTGGTTCACCGTCGTCGGCGTGCTCGCCCCCGCGCCACTGGCCCCCGAACTCGACCCGGCCGCCCTTGTCGGCTGGCCGGTCGCGGAGGAACGGCTCGGCTTCGACGGGTACGCGAGCACGATCTACGCCAGGGCGCGGGAGGCGTACGTCGTCCAGGTACGTGACGTGCTGGCCGCCACCGCCAACCCCGGCAGGCCCAACGAGGTCGAGGTCTCCAGACCCTCCGACGTGCTGGCCGCCAAACAGGCCACCGACGCCACCCTGAACGCCCTGCTCCTCGGCCTCGGCGGCGTCGCGCTGCTGGTCGGCGGCGTGGGCGTGGCCAACACCATGGTCATCTCGGTCCTGGAACGCCGTGCGGAGATCGGCCTGCGCCGCTCCCTGGGCGCCACCCGCGGCCAGATCCGCCTGCAGTTCCTGGCCGAGTCGTTGCTGCTGTCGGCCATCGGCGGGGTCGGGGGCGTGCTGCTCGGCATCGGCGTGACCGCCGCGTACGCGGGCCTGCGGGGCTGGCCCGCGATCATACCCGTCTGGGCCATGGTGGGCGGCGTCCTGGCCACCCTCGTCATCGGCGGCATCGCCGGCTTCTACCCGGCCGTCCGCGCCGCCAGGATGTCTCCCACGGAGGCCCTGGCCACACCCTGACGTGTCCGATTATTACAAGGCAACGGCCCCGGCCGGGGGATACGTTCGCCCGTATGGATGGACAGACCAACGTTGTGGACCGGGCGGAGCAGTACCTGCACCGCCACGGTCGGCTGATCGACCGGCTGCGCTTCGAGGCGCTGTTCCGTGGAGGCTCCCGCGAGCGCGTGCACGACGCGCTGCGCTGCTACCAGAACGCCGACGGCGGCTTCGGCAACGCCCTCGAACCCGATCTGCGCGGCCCGGGCAGCCAGCCGGAGCCGGTCGAGGTGGCCTGCTGGATCCTGGACGAACTCGACGCCTTCGACTCGCCCATGGTCCCCGCCGCCTGCGACTACCTCGCCTCCATCACCACGCCCGACGGCGGCGTCCCGTTCGTCCTGCCCTCCGTCAGGGACACGCTGCGCGCCCCGTGGTGGCAGACGGACGACGCCCCGCCCGGCAACCTCATCCCCACCGCCTCCATCGCCGGGCTCCTGCACAAGCACGGCATCACGCACCCGTGGCTGGCCACCGCCACGGACTTCTGCTGGTCGGAGATCGCCTCCCTGAAGGAGCCGGGCGCGTACGAGGCTCGCGCGGCGTTGACATTCCTGAACCTGGTCTCCGACCGGGAACGCGCGGAAGCGGAGTTCACCCGGCTGCGCGACACCCTCCTGTCCACCGTGACCTTCGACCTGAACGCCCCCGGCCACGTCCACTTCCCCCTGGACTTCGCGCCCGCGCCGTCGAACCTGCCCCTGTTCTCGCAGGACGTCCTGGACACCCACCTCGACGCGATGCTCGCCGCACAGTCCGCGGACGGAGGCTGGGGAGGGAACTGGACGATGTGGACGCCGCTGGTGGAGCACGAATGGGGCGGCTACGTCACGGTGCACCACCTCGGTACGCTGCGCGCGTACGGGAGGCTGTGATGTAGCCCTGCCGGTGGCCTGCCGGTGGCCTGTCGGTGGGGTCGCGTACGTTGGAGACATGTACGCGGAACGGCCCCCCGAGCCCGGCCTCTCCGACCGTGTCGCCTGCGGGTGGCACCGGGTCGGCGAGACGAGCTTCACCCAGCTCGTGGTGCCCGACGCCTGCGTCGACCTCATCTGGGGGCCGGGCGGCCTGTTCGTGGCCGGTCCCGACACGGGGCCCATGCCCACGTCCGTCAGGGCGGGCGACACGCTGGTGGGGGTGCGCTTCAGACCCGGAGCCGTGGGCGACTTCTTCGGGCTCCCCCTCCAGGAGCTCCGCGACCAGCGCGTCCCCCTGTCCGACCTCCCCGGCCGGCAACACCTCCTGCCGGAGCTCATGGACAGACCGGCGACCTCGGTCGAGGCACGGCTCCACGCCATGCAGCGCGCGGTCGCCCGGCGCCTGGCGGTCGCCGGCCACGACCCTGCCGCCCCCGCCATGGCCTCCGCCCTGGGCAAAGGCCACACGGTGGCGCAGGTGGCCTGGCGGCTCGGCTTCAGCGAACGCCAGCTGCAGCGCCGCAGCCTGACCTCGTTCGGCTACACGCCCAAGACCCTCCAGCGCATCGTCCGCTTCCAGCACGCCCTGTGCCTGGCCCGCGCGGGCGTCCCGCTGGCGGAGGTGGCGGTCACGGCCGGCTACACCGACCAGGCCCACCTCGCCAACGATGTCAAACGGCTGAGCGGCGTGCAGATGCACCGCCTCGTCTCACCGCTTAGGGAATCGGCCTGACACCAGCGCCTGCGCCCACGTCGCACTCGGATCGCTGTCGATCAGCAGCGCCCGCGTCAGCAGGCTCAGCGGAATGGCCAGAATCGCGCCCAGCGGCCCCAGCACGAAAGTCCAGACGATCAACGAGATGAACGTCATCGTCGTCGAGAGCCCGACGGCGTCGCCCAGGAATTTGGGCAGAATGAACGACTGCGTGACGACGTTGATGACGATATAAGCGGCGATGACGAGCAACATCGTCTGCACGCCGCCGTCCAGCAGGGCGAGCATGGCGGGCGGCAGCAGCCCGATGACGAAACCGATGTTGGGAATGTAATTGGTGATGAGCGCCAGCACACCCCAGAGCAGCGGCAGCGGAACATCCAGCAGTGACAGGGCGACCATGTCGAGAATTGCGTTGATCAATCCGAAAACGGTGGAGACAATCAGATAACGCCTGGTCTTCTGCCCGAACGTGGCCAGCGCCGTCACCAACTGGGGCCGGTTGCCCTCACCTGTGGTCAGGATGCGCGTGGTGACGGGCGCGTCGAGCGACATCGCCAGCACCACCACCACGATCAGGAAAAGCGCCGAAAGAACCCCGATCAAGCTGCCGAGCAGACTCTGCACCAGCCCGAGGATCCTCCCGGGGTCGAACGCCTGCAGCCCCTTGTTCAGCATGTCGTTGCTCAGGCCGTGCGTGCCGGCCCAGCGCTGGGCGTCGGCGAGCAGCTGCTCGAACTGGTCGGTGTAGGTGGGCAGCAACGAGGCCAGCTGCGTGGCCGAGATGGTCAGGATGCCGACCATGCCCAGCAGTACGAGGACCACGATGAGGAAGGGCACCGCGACCTGGAGCCAGACGGGTGCCCTCTTGGCGTTGAGCCACCCGCGTACCGGGGAGACGGCGATGACGAGCACGAGTGCCAGCACGACGGGGCCGGCGATGGAGGCGACCTCGCGGATTCCGAAGAGCACGACCACAGCGGCGGCCATGCCTACCAGGAGGATGAGCGCCCTGGGTACGGATTGATCTAGCACGTCCCGTTCTTACCCCTGGGGGGACGGCGAACCATCGATTTGACGGTTCCCGGAGGCGTACATAGAGTTCACCAGTCCCGCGAGGACGGCGTTGATCGTCGGCCTCACTCGGGGGCGATCTCCAGACACCATCTCTCCGGTGCGGCGTGCGCGTCCACTCGGAATGGCTGGTAAGTTAGAGGGGTTGTCTCCGAAAGGGGACAGGGATTAATTCCAGCAGGTCGA
>NZ_JBHSPA010000062.1:113107-172671 GCF_042656245.1 Nonomuraea insulae | reverse complement strand
CGAGATCACCAGGCTCAAGGCCGAGGACGGTGGCCCCATGGACATCTGCGGCGCCACACTCGCCGCGGCGGCCATGCGGGCCGGGCTGATCGACGAGTACGTGCTGGTCACCGCACCGGTCTTGCTGGGCGGCGGCACGCCGTTCTTTACGGCCCTGGACAACTGGGTGAACCTGACCCTGATGGAGACCCGGACGTTCCCCGGCGGCATACTCCTGACCAGGTACGAGACCAGGCGCTGAGTACCCGACCTCGGATCGGCCCGTAACGGCTGCTGCCCATAGCCTGTCCCCGAAAGGGATCATTGTCCAGGCAGGTGCGAAAGGGGGTAGGCAATGGGCGGCGCAGCGCCGATGGATTACGCCTGGTTCGTCGAGGAGTATCAAAAGGACAGCGACCTGATCGGCGTGACGTTCGTGCGAGGCCTGTCGGCGCCACTCCCGGTGACACCTCCCGAGAAGTGGGCATTGCCGCCTACGCGGGAGACGGAGGAGCGGTGCTGATTGACTACCATTGCCAGCCGCTCCCAGAGACCCTCTCCCAGAGTACGGAGACGGCAAGGGCCATTACAGGCATCACCATGGACGAGCACTTCGTCTACTCCGTCGACGGAGTGGTGGTCACGGAATTCGAGCCGCTCTTCCCCGGCGATCGGAACGGCAGCGATCCTGACTGCCTGCTGGCTCATATGCGAGAGTTGGGCATGCCGCTGGACGGAGAGGCCGACTCGCGGACTTCCACTGCTCTCGCCATTGCGCTGGCTGCACGGGCCACTGGGGTCACCCTGACACCGACTCACTACGGGGCGGAGCCCATCGTCGGGTCGATCGACTGAAGGTTCCGACCCAGCGACCTGCCGTGCGATATACGTTCGGGCGCACCTCGGGGAGCCCGGTGTCCGGGCGGGCAGAGTGGCTGCAAGACTGGACGTCTGTGAAACATTCTGATCTTGCTCTCCGTATCCATGCCGCCTCCCATCTGACTGGTCAGTTCACCTTGCGGTCCGGACGTACTGCCACGGAGTACTTCGACAAGTACCGGTTCGAGGCCGACCCCGTTCTGCTGGACGAGGTTGCTCGGCGGATGGCCCCGCTGGTGCCGTCCGGCACGGAGGTGCTGGCGGGTCTGGAAATGGGCGGCATCCCTGTGGTGACAGCGCTCGGTCGGCACACGGGTCTGCCCTGCGCGTTCGTGCGCAAGCAGGCCAAGCCGTACGGCACCTGCCGGCTTGCGGAGGGAGCCGAGGTCGCGGGCCGACGGGTGCTGGTCGTGGAGGATGTGGTCACCAGCGGCGGACAGATCGTGCTGTCGACTGCGGACCTGCGTGGCTTGGGTGCTCAGGTGCACGAGGCCCTATGCGTGATTGATCGTGAGCAAGGCGGTTCCGACGCTCTCGCGGCCCAGGACATCCGCCTGTTGTCTCTGCTGACAGCGGGGGATCTGCGCGCTACTGCCTGACCGGCAGGGAAGCCCTGGCCTACCTTCGCGCCGAGGGACGGATCACCACGGTTCGCAAGCGGGGGTCGATGGTGACCGCTGAGCCAACCCGCGAGCCGTATCACGTTCCCGGCGGAGCGCGGGGTCATCGCGCGCATGCCGACCCAGACGAGCGGCGAGACCTGGCCACATCCGCGGGGTTGCGGGAGCCCGGCGGTGAGGTCCGTCACCGGCGGAAACGTGGTGACGGGCCTCTTGTTTGTGTCTGGCTGACCTGGCGAACTACGGTTGATCGTTCCCATTGCGTTGAATCTTGCGCTGGGAACGCCGGTCACCCCCACGTGGGGGTGACTCATGTCCTTATACCTGTTGCCGCCTTTGGCATCACCGGCTACTCTCTGTTCGAGAAACGATCAGAAGGAGGTGGAAAGCAGCATGTTCGCCCAGATTTCGCGCTTCCACCTCGCGCAGGTGTAGGAGCGCTCCTCTTCACAGGAGAATTCCTTGACCGAACTGGTCTTTCGCCCTCTCAAGAACGAGAGCGAGTTCCCCCGCTTCGACACCATCACCGCGCTGCTGCCCACCACGGGCGTAGGCGTGCGGATGCGTACCTTTCAGGACCTTGCCGCCAGCGGCGACTACCGCCCCGAGTGGGTATGGATCGCCCTGGACGGCGACGATGTGGTCGCCCGCGCTTCCTTCTGGGGGCCTAAGGGCGTTGAGCACCCGATAGCGCTCGACTACTTCGACTTTGACACGGTCGAGAACGGCACCGCCCTGCTCAAGGTCGCCTACGCCGCCCTGGTCGGCCCTGACTATCACAACCCGATGGGCCATCCGCGCCCCGAATACAACCTGTTCCTGCCGGCCGGGTGGAAGGAGGAACCACTGGCACGGGCAGAGGCCAACGCCCGCATCGAGGCCGCGGAAGCGGCCGGGCTCATCTTCAGCGTCGAGCGGCTCAACCTGCGCTGGGAGGCCGAGTACGGACTGCCGCCGCGGCCGACCAGGCTCACTTTTGCCGAGGTAACCGACGATGAGCTGCTGATCGGCCTGCTCGAGCAGATCCTCGACGGCAGCCTGGACGCCCATGACAGGGAGCAGTCGCTGGTCAAGGACCCCACGGTCGTGGCGGCCGAGACGCTGGAGATCATCGCCAACATGCCCGGCGGGCGCGGGCGGTGGCGCCTGGCCTACGACCAGACAGGTGAGCTGGTCGGCATGGTGATGCCCACCCACAACGGCAACTCGGCGACGATCGGCTACATCGGTGTCGCCATCGGCCATCGTGGCCACGGCTATGCCTACGACCTGCTGGCTGAGGCGATGCACATCTTCGCCGACGAGGGCCAGCCGTTCATAACCGACAACACCGATGTCGGTAACTACCCGATGGCCGCGATCTTCGACAGGATCGGTTATCGGATCACCGGGAAGCGAATGCTCTTCAGGTAGCCCGCCACAACTTGTGGGCCCGTCACAGGCAGGCCCACAAGTTTTCCCGCTCATTCTGCGTGGTGTCCTGTCGGCCAACGCGACGAAGCCAGCTTGATGGCGAGGTTGCGCGTCGCGGTCAGAGCGAGGTCGCGCAGGAAGTCCACCGCCGATTGACTCTGTAGTCGAGAAGTGGGACCGGATGTCAGTCTGCAGAGGTACACCATCCGCCGGCCTCTGGCCGCCCGGCCCGATCGGGCACGGCTGTAAACGAAGACTGCGACAGGGGAAAAGTAGTACAGCGGGTGGGATTACCGTCACCCCAAGCCGAGAACTTCGACCCGTGACCGCAATGGCCGCCCCAATCCAGGGGGATCGGCACGAGAAGAGGGGCTCGACCATGCCCAAGTACCTGATTCAGGCGACCTATACCGCAGAAGGCATCAAAGGAGTGTTGCAGGATGGCGGCACCGGACGCCGGCAGGCGGTGGAGCGTATGGCGGAAAGCGTCGGCGGCCGGGTCGAGCAGATGTATTTCGCGTTCGGCGAGGCGGACACGTATGTGATCGTCGATCTGCCGAGCAATGCGGCTTCGGCCGCTGTGGGGCTCACGATATCGGCGTCTGGGGCGGTACGAACGAAGACGTCTGTCCTGCTGACGCCGGAGGAGATCGACGATGCCGCGCGGATGGAGGTGGCGTACCGGGCTCCTGGCGTGTGACAGCCGCCACTCAGCGGCACATCGCGTCGATGAGGCCCGTGAAATGCGGGAACTCCGCTCGTGCGGCAGTCACGATCTGGGTGGGGGAACGGCGGCGGCCGGGAGCGTATCGCTCGGCGATGGTATGGAAGGCCTCGTTCGGCTCTGCAGGGGAGTCGGGGTCCGTGAAGGCTTCGGCGGGGCGGCGAACAGCCAGAGGAGGTCGCAGAGATCGCGGGCGATCACACCGCGCTCACCCTCGGAGCCGATGTAGACCACGGGCTGGTCGGTGATCGCCACATCGGGCCGTACCAGCCAGAAGCCGGCGTAGTCACCACCCCCGGTCTTGCCGAAGAAGCGGAACTCGCTGCCGTCGACCTCTTGGTTGCCGGTCCACAGGCGGAACCACCACGCCGTCCGGTCGGGCTCCTCGAACTGGACGTATGGCTCGAAGTCACAGCCGCGGGCCTCGTCGGTTTCCTCGTCCCACTCCCACTCGAAGCCGACTTCGGCCACCTCGGCCAGGGCAGCGGGCAATGCGAGATCTGCAGACATGTTCGCCACCCCGAAAGATTAGACGATCACTGGAAGCGGTCGAGGTGGGGCTGTCCTGCACGATGGCCCCCCGAACTGCTAATTAGAGCAGTGTGGGCCGGTAGGGAGAGCAGCGCCAGTTGAGGCAGGCGCGCTGACGTGTCCGGGCGTCGCCCCAGGACTCGGTAGCCTGCACGGGTGGGGATCGAACGGCTGGTTCACGCGTACGGACTCGGCGACCTCGAGCGCGTTACGCCGCTCCTGATGGGCTCGATGAACCGCAGCTGGCGTGCCGACACCACGACCGGCTCGTACGCCGTCAAGCAGTTCCTCGACGTCGACGTCGAGCGCGCGCTACGACAGCACACCATCGCGAAAGCCCTTGCCGACAAGGGATTTCCGGTGCCTCGTCCGGTGGAGCTCCCGGATGGTGAACCGCATCTGATGCTCGAAGGACATCCGTACTCGGTCGTCGAATGGGCCGACGGCGAGCACCCCGACTGCACAGAGCTCAGCCTCGACGAGTGCCGGAGCATCGGCACCCTGCTCGGCGAGCTGCAGCTCGCCCTCGCTGAGCTGCTGCCGGAAACTCCGCGTTACGGCAGCACACCATCGCGCGATCCGGCGCTCGCCTTCGGCCAGATCGAGCGGTATCTCGCCCAGATCGACGCCCTGGAGGAGCCCGACGCGTTCGACCATGATGTACGCGACGGCTTGCACGAACGTCGTGACCTCTTGCGGCGCTGGCTTCCTGGCCGGCCGGTCGAGGCTGAGCGCGGTCCGTACGGCTGGAGCCACGGCGACTTCCACCAGAACAATTTCCTGTGGGCGAACGGATCCGTCTCAGCCGTCATCGACTGGGACCGGCTACGGATCTCCCTGCTGGGCTTGGAGCTGGTCCGATCCGCGAGCTTCATGTTCGGCGCCCACACCTCCCACGCGCCCGATCTGCGCCGCGTCTCGGCCTACGCCACCGGCTATCGAGACGTCATCGACGTGACCGACCAGGACATCGCCGACGCGGCCGACCATCGCTGGTGGCACAACCTGACCGGCCTGTGGCCACTCGACGCACGCTACGAACGTGGCGACACCTCCTGCGACCGCTTCTTCCAGCCCAGCCACCACCTGCTCGTCTGGTGGTGCGACCACCGAGCCGAGTTCACCCAAGCCCTGCTGGGTTAGAGAATTCGGAAGTACTCCCTGCCGGAAGCCACCTCGGCGATCGGCCGGAGCGCCACGCCGTACGACATGGGTGGTCAAGCGAGCCGCCGCTTTAGCCGACCGGCGCTGACAGCTGACGCACCTCTGGCGAGCCACGGTCTGGCCGCCTTCCCATGGCCCCACTTTCGCGTCGCCGTCGATGGTCGCGGACCTGGACGATGAGAGAAACTCCGGTGCGGCTTCGAACCAATGATTGTGAAATGGCATCGAACGAGATCACAGCTTCAGGAGGGACTCACGTGATCATCAGGTTGAACGGCACCTTCGGGGCAGGCAATCATGTGGGCCTTTCGCCGGGCGATCGAGGCTGCGCATGACGCAGGTCGCAGCCGTGAGCGTGTCCCAGGCATGGTGATCCGCAAACGCGCCCCACGTTCCACGCAGCGAATCGACGTGACCTGCCTTCCCGAAGACGTCGTGGCGCTCATCGACGCCCTTGAGCCTGGTGAGAACCTGGTCCTCACACGTGACGGCGCGTCGATCGCGACGATCTCCAGCACCATCGACGTGGTCCAAGGCGCCGTCGTCGATCGCGACGCGTCAGATGAGGCCAATGATCAAGTACCGATCGACTACGAGAGCGTGACCGTCGTGGCCACCGCGATGGAGCTGTCGACCGCGGCTCGGGTCGCGCTGTCCACCCAGCTCGGGGCGGACTACGTAGTGCTCGACATGCATGCGGCTCCCGCGACAACCGATGTGCTGCTGATACCTCCAGGCAGCCCGCAGCTGATCGCGGCGCTCCGATCGATGTTCCCGAAAGCTCGCGTCATCGTCACCGAAATCGAGGACCACGAACTCGGAGTTCAGTACTACGGCCCGGTCCGACGGCTACTCGACGCCGGCGCCGATGCGTATCTGCCTCCGGCGACCCTCCCGCACCTGGCCAGGCAGCTGGACTACACACTGAATCATGGGCGCGAGATCGCCGGCGGGGCCGCGACGCCACTGCAGATCACGTCGCCCGTGGAGCCGGCGGATCCAGACGACGAATGACCCCGTCAGGTGGTCACGTCCGTGGACGTGACCCTCACGAGGGTGGGGGCGGCCTGCGCGATCTTTGGTCAGTACGAACTGAACGTGCCCCCAGCAGCGCGTACCTGATGGAGGACGTCCATCGGGCCGGCGGCGTTCCCGCTCTCCTGGGTGAGCTGCACCGCGCCGGGTTGCTGCGCGAGGACGTCCAGGCCGTCCACGCCGGCTCGCTCACCGAGTGGTTGTCCGGCTGGGACGTCCGCGATCCCTCGCCCGCCCCGGAGGCGGTCGCCCTCTTCCTCGCCGCTCCGGGGGGTGTGCGCTCCGCGTCCGCCTGCTCCCAGTCGGCCCGCTGGGAGTCGCTGGACCTGGACGCGGCCGCGGGCTGCATCCGCGACACCGCCCACGCCTACTCACCCGACGGCGGGCTGGCCGTGTTGCGGGGCAACCTCGCTCCGGACGGGGCGGTGGTCAAGTCCGCCGGCGTCCCCGGCGGCATGACCGTGTTCACCGGCGAAGCCGTGGTCACCGACTCCCAGGAGCAGGCGGTGGAAGCGATCCTGTCCGGGCGGGTGCGTCCGGGCAGTGTGCTGGTCATCCGTTACGAGGGTCCGCGCGGCGGTCCGGGTATGCAGGAAATGTTGTATCCGACGGCCTACCTCAAGGGCAGGGGCCTTGCCCACTCCGTGGCGATCGTCACCGACGGCCGCTTCTCCGGCGGTAGTTCCGGTTTGTCCGTCGGCCACGTCTCGCCCGAAGCCGCCGCCGGAGGCCCTCTGGCCCTCGTCGCCGACGGTGACCTGATCACCGTCGACATCCCGGCCCGTACCCTCCATCTCCAGGTGCCGGAGGCGGAGCTCGGCCGCCGAGAGGGCTCGGGTCACCGGCCGCGCCGCCCCGAGCGGCCCGTTTCGACGGCCCTGCGCGCGTACGCGGCTCTGGCCCAGTCCGCCGACAGGGGCGCCGTGCGCGCCCTGCCCGCCGACTGACTCCTTCAGCCTGCCGTGCGAGGAATCATTCGCCCTGCGGCTCCTCGTAGGGGATGCGGTTCAGGTGCAGGATCTCGCCCAGAGTGCCCCACTCGTCGCCGCCGAGCTTGGTCAATGGGCGGAGCCTTGCGGCGTCAGGGCGGCCGTTGACGAGGTACTCCTCATGCACCGCCGCGAGGAAGACCCTGCCGAAGACCAGGGTGGAGTTGCCCATGCGCAGCGTGGTGTGCGAACGGCACTCCAGGACGACGGGAGAGGCGGCCACCCTGGGCGGCCGCACATGACGGCTGGGTTCGCGTTCGATTCCCGCGAAGCTGAATTCGCTGACGGTTCGAGGGAAGTCGGTGGCGGTGTCGCGAATCAGGTGCAGCAGCGGTTCTGAGGAGAAGTTGACGACGAACTCTCCGGTGTCCTCGACATTGCGCAGGGAGTCCTTGCGGCCGATCGAGGTGAACTGCACGATCGGCGGATCGGTGCTGGCGATGCTGAAGAACGAGTGCGGAGCGAGATTCTCCACCGCTTCGTCGGGTGTGACGGTGGAGATCCACGCGATCGGACGCGGAACAACGACCGAGGTCATGAATCGGTAGAAAGCCTGCCCGCCCAAAACCTCGGGATCGAAGTCGACACGCATGCCGCTCAGTATCCATTGCGCTCATACCGCGTAGTCGCCGCCACGCGGAACTACCGCAGGGGGTCGTGCCGATATCGCGCGGCCAGTTCGCCGAGCAGTTTCCAGGTCCGGCGCTCGTCTTCCGCGGAGCCGATCGCGGTCTGGGTGTAGACGAGTTCGGTCACGCCCGCCTCGAAGTACGCGGACACCTGGTCCTCGAGCGATTTCTCGTCCCCGATCGCGACCAGGTCGGCGGGATTGTCGACGCCCTCCCGGTCCAGCGCCGCGCGGTAGGCCGGGATGCTCCCGTAGTACCCCATGTTCTGCTCCGCGCGGGCTCGGGCCCCCGCCACGTCGGCGGTCACCACGCCGGAGACGATCGCGGCGACCCTGGGCGCCGGTCGCCCGGCCGCCCGCGCGTACCGGGTGATGGTCGGCAAGGTGTACTCGGCGAGTGTTCTCGGGCCGGACAGGATCGGCAGCGCGCCGTCGGCGAGTTCGCCGGCGGCACGCAGGGTCTGCTCGCCGGCCGCCGCCACCAGCACCGGTACGCGTGGCTGCGCGCCGGGCACCTTGACCGGGAGGGGCGCTTTGGCGACCAGGGTGTCGCCGTCCAGGTTCGCGTCACCGGTTTCGAACAGGGTGCGCAGCACGTCCAGGTACTCGCGTAGATGACGGACCCTGGGGTGCGGCGTGATCCCGTAGGTCCGCTCGACGAACGACTTGATCGACAGCCCCACGCCCAGGGTGAAGCGCCCGTGGGAGGCCGCCTGCGCGGTCTGGGCCTGCATCGACATCGCGATCGGGTGCCGTGGGTAGATCGGTACGACTGCGGTTCCGAGCTCGATGCCGGGCACCTCGCGGGCGGCCAGCGCGGCCACGGTGATGGCGTCGTGGTCGAACCGCTGGGTGAACCAGGCTGAGGTCAGCCCGGCGGCGGCGAGCTCTTTCACCTGGCTGATCAGGGTGTCGACGGAGTTGGTCCCGGCGGAGAGCCGCGTGTGATCGGTGGGCAGCGCGATGCCGATACGCATGGGGTACTCCACTCTTAACTCGGTTAATATTTTAACTCAGTTAAGGTTACCCCGGCGTGCCGGGGGAGCGGTCGTTCCCCCGGCACGGGCGTCATCGGCGCAGGCCGAGCCGTTGAATGAGGCGTCGGTAGCGATCGATGTCGGTTCTGCGTAGGTACTGCAGCAGTCGCCGCCGACGACCGTTGAGCAGCTGCAACCCGCGACGGCCGTGATGGTCCAGCTGGTGGGTGCGCAGATGCTCGGTGATGTCGGCGATTCGATGGGTCAACAGCGCGATCTGCACTTCAGATGAACCGGTGTCACCTTCGAAGGTCGCGTACTCCGCGATGATCGCTTTCTTGCGCGCGTCTTCGAGCGCCATGATCTCCCTTGATTCCTGGAGGTCGATCAGCGCGCGCAGCGGGGACATGTTCACGCTGACCGGGGTTTTCTCTGCCGCGTTGATCAGGGTCGGTGAACATGCTGTTTCTCCTCCCGTATCGCGATTCAGAAAACGGCTCGCTGTACCGTTGTGCCGATAATTCGCCGGTTGGGACGCGAAGCACAACTGATTTCTTGAAGTGCCCGGTGCGGTCAGCCGGCGGTCGGACCGGGCAGGTCCGCGTGCTGGTACGGCGTCGGCTCCATCCCGCTCTGCACCACCAGCACGGTCCCGGACGACTCGGCATGGAAGAGCGAGTCCACGGCGGCCGCCACCTGGTCGGCCGTCAGCATCGGAATCCCCGCCTCGACCAGCATGTCCCTGGCGGGCGCGAGCAGTGGTGTGTCGGTGAAACCGGGGCAGACGGCGCTGATCTTGACACCCGCCTCGGCCAGCGGCTCCACCAGCGATCTGACGAGGCCGACCACGGCGTGCTTGGTCATCGCGTAGATCGGGTCAGGGCCGAAGCCGACCAGCCCGGCCAGCGACGAGGTGACCACGACGGAGCCGCCGCCGCTGCTCCTGAGCAGGGGGAGGGCGGCCGCGACGCCGTAGACGACGGAGTCGGTGTTGACGCCCATCACCGTGCGGTACCGCTCCGGGTCGAAGGCGGACATGTCGATGCCGCCGTTCGTCCCGGCGTTCAGGTGAACGAAGTCGAGGCGACCGTAGCGTTCGTCAGCGAGCGCCACGGCCCGTGACGACGTCTCCGCCGAGCTGACGTCGCCCACCAGCCACGCGCCGCCGACCTCCTTGGCGACCCGCTCGACGCCCTCGCCGTCACGGTCGACCAGGACGCAGGCGGCCCCGCCGGCGGACAGCCGCCGCGCCACGGCGGCGCCGATGCCACTCGCCGCGCCGGTGATCAATGCGACTGTGCTCATGAACGCTCCTAGGGAGCAGGCGCTGGGGCGCGGCCGGGTGATACTCGTGGATTGTGCTCTCATGCCGCGTCCTGGGCAATCGTTGCTCCCAAGCCCCGAGCGGGTGGTGTTGAACGCGTCGCAGAGGTCGGGGAAGGTACTGCGGTGGCCCGGCTCATGCACCTGGGTCGTCGTGAGGCGGACGTCGCCGGGCCGACTGCGTGAGCCGGTCAGCGAGTGCCACTACGCGGTCGCGGAGTTCGTCCGGGCGTTCGATGACGAACGGCAGGTCCAGCGACGCGAGCACGGCAGGCAGCCAGTCGAGCCGTTCCGCCCGCAGCTCGACGTGGGACCAGCCCGAAGGTGATTCCTCCACGATCGCGACGCCGGCGGGGAGTCGGGTGCGGATCTGCTGGGCTGTTCCCTGGATCCGCAGAGCCACCTCATACCGGTACGGAGCGGTGGCGAACCCCGTCAGGACGCGCTCCGCCGGGTCCAGTTCGGCGGGCGGCTCGAACGCGCCGGGCAGGGGCCTCGCATCGGTGATGCGATCCAGCCGGAACGTCCGGTCCTCGCCGATCGCGGGATCCACACCCGTCACGTACCACCTGCCCGAGTGGGCGACGAGCCCGTACGGATGCAGCGAGCGTTCGCCGCTCCGGCCGTCGGCGGCGGTGTAGCGGATCGAGATCGGCCGGTGATGGCGCACCGCGTCGGCGATCGAGAGCAGGACGGCGGCCTCCGGGGCGGCCGGTTCGCCGGGCGGAGCCGTGAAGGCGAGGGAGTCGAGCACGGCGTCGAGCCTGCGGCGGAGCCGCTCCGGCAACACCCGCCGGATCTTCGCCGCCGCCGTCTCGCTCGCCGTCCCCGTCCCCGTCCCCGTCTCGTTCGCTGTACCGGTCGCCGTCGCCAGGCCGGCTCGCCGGCCCGCGACCAGGCCGAGCAGTACGGCGAGCGCCTCGTCGTCGCTCAGCATGAGCGGAGGCATGCGGTAGCCGGCGGCGAGCCGGTAGCCGCCGTAGCGGCCGCGCACGGATTCGACGGGTATGTCGAGGTCGAGGAGGTGGTCGACGTACCGCCGCACCGTGCGCTCATCGACGTCGAGCCGGTCGGCGAGTTCGGCCACCGTCCGAATGCCTCCCGCCTGCAGGAGCTCCAGGAGGGAGAGCACGCGAGCAATGGGTCGGGACATGTCTAGAAGTCTCCCCTGAATACCGGGCGGGTTCTGTCCGGTATTGGGCATAACGTGCGGTCAGCAGCAGCAACGACCCCTGGAGAACCCCATGAACTTCGTCTCGATCCGCATCATCACGGGCGATGTCGCCCGCCTCGTCAATTTCTACGAGCGCGCCACAGGAGTGCGGGCGAACTGGTCCAATGAGGACTTCGCCGAGCTCAGGACCGCCTCGGCCACCCTCGCGATCGCGAGCACCCGTACCGTTCCGCTGTTCGCGCCCGGCGCCGCCCACCCGGCCGACAACCGCAGCGTCATCATCGAGTTCCTGGTCGACGACGTCGACAGCGTGCACCGGAACCTGACCGGCTTCGTGGGGGACTTCGTCAACGAGCCCACGACGATGCCCTGGGGCAACCGCTCGCTCCTGTTCCGCGACCCCGACGGCAACCTCGTCAACTTCTTCACCCCCGTCGCCTCAGCGGCCGTCCAGAGGTGACGTAGCGGCCGACAGCAGTTTCTCCGCCAGTTCGCGACAGCGGCTGCCGAGCTCCGGAGGGTCGAGCACCTCGAAGTCGTGCCCCAGCAGGAGCATGTGCACGAGCACGAAGTCGAGGCTGGCGCCCCCGCTGAGCACCTCGCAGCGTCCACTTCCTCGCTCTCGTACGGCGGCCGCCGACGCCGGAATCTGCGTGCGTACCGTGTCGGCCGGCGCGTGCACCAGGAAGCGCGCCTGATGCGGATAGACCCGGCTCGCCACGCCCTCCTGCACGTACGTCGCCGCGTCGGGAGCCGGGCGCGGCCGGTAGCGCCAGGTCCGTGCGGACACATCGGACATCCGGTCGACGCGGAAGCTGCGCCAGCCGTCGCGATCGAGGTCGTAGGCGAGCAGGTACCAGCGCCGGTCGGAGGCGACCAGGCGGTACGGCTCGACCCGCCGCTGTCGCACCTGGTCCGCAGACGGGTAGCCGAAGGCGGCCTCGACCTCGTCGCGGCAGGCTCTGGCCAGCGTCATGAGCACCTCGGAGTCGACCGGCGTGCGGCCTCCCCCGAAGGACTCCACCGAGCCGGAGAGCGCGCGCACCTCGGCCTGCAACCGGGTGGGCAGCACCCGGTCGAGCTTGGTCAGCGCCCGCAGCGCGGCGTCGCCCGCGCCCGCGACCGCGCCGCCCGCGCCGGCGAGCAGCGAGACCGCGGTGGCGATCGCCTCCTCGTCGTCGAGGAGCAACGGCGGCAGGTCCTGGCCGGGGCCGAGCTGGTAGCCGCCGCCGGTGCCCTGGCTGGCGTGCACCGGATAGCCGAGCGTACGCAGCCGCTCGACGTCGCGTCGTACCGTGCGCGGCGTCACCCCGAGCCGGTCGGCGAGCTCGGGGCCGGTCCAGATCTGGCGCTGCTGCAGCAGCCCGAGCAGGGTGAGCACCCGCTCCGTCGTTCCCCGCTCTTCCACCCCGCCACGATAGCGGACCGATCCTGTCCGCTTGGGGTGTCAGGGTGGAGCCATGGACGAACACGAAATCGACTGGAACCGTGCGCTGCGCGAGCAGTGGGAGTGGCACTGGAACCACCAGCTCCGAGACCGGCTCGACGGCCTCACCGACGACGAATACTTCTGGTCGCCGGTGCCGGACGCCTGGAACGTACGGCCGCGCGGCAGCTCGAAGATCGGTTCAGGGGACTTCACGATCGACTTCAGCTTCCCCCAGCCGGTCCCCGAACCTTTCACCACGATCGCCTGGCGACTCGGGCACGTCATCGTCGGCGTGCTCGCCGCGCGTAACGCGGCGCACTTCGGCGCGCCGGCGGCGTCGTACGAGAGCTGGGAGTACGCCGGCAGCGCCGCCACCGCGCTCGACCAGCTCGAAACCCAGCTCGACGTCTGGACGGCCGGGGTACGCGGCCTGAGCGAGGCCGAGCTCCGGATCCCGGTCGGGGAGAAGGAGCCCTACCCCGAGGCGCCCATGGCCGATCTGGTGCTGCACATCCACCGCGAGCTGATCCACCACCTGTCCGAGGTCTGCCTGCTGCGCGACCTGTACCTGCACACGAATCGAGCATCCCGATGAGCCGCCACATCCAGGTCACCTTCGACGCCCACGACCCGCGGGCCCTGTCGTCCTTCTGGCGCGACGTCCTGGGCTACGTCCATCCGGGCCCGCCCGGGGTCGACCTGCCCGCGGGCGCCGACCCCCTGGCCGCGTGGGACGACTTCCTTTCGCGGATCGGCGTACCGGAGGAGCAGCACAACGAGAGGTCGGCCGTCGAGGACCCGGACGGGCACGGCCCACGGCTGTTCTTCCAGCGGGTGCCGGAGGACAAGGTCGCCAAGAACCGCCTCCACCTCGACGTCCGCGCCGCTCCCGGACTTCAGGGAGCGGAGCGGATGGCGGCGCTGGAGGCCGAGTGCGACCGGCTCGTCGCGCTCGGAGCCAAGCGGGTGCGCCGCTACGAGCCCGAGCCCCCGATGAGCGCCGGCCTCATCGTGATGACCGACCCCGAGGGCAACGAGTTCTGCCTGGACTGACGCGCTCTAGATCCGGGGGAAGGCGACCGGGCTGCGGTGGCCGTCGCGGTCCACGGCGCGCAGCCCGAACTGTACGTTGTCCTTCGCCAGGTCGACGGTGGCCGTGATGACGTCGCCGACGTCTATGGCGTGGGTCCAGTCCGGCGATGTGGTCTCCCGCCACATGATCTCGTAGCCGGCCAGGTCGGGCTCGGTGCCGCGGTCCCAGGTCAGCGTGGTGTCGTTGGTCAGGCTCGTCGCGTTGATCCGGACGTTCTTCGGCGTGCCAGGGGCCTGCGCCAGGGACCACAGCGTCGCGGCGTTCACCTTGGCGACCCGGGCGGTGTAGGCGAAGTCGACGAATTGCGGCAGATCGCCGAACTGGACGCCGTTCTCCACCCGTATGTCCTGGTGCTCGTGGTCATAGTTCTCGCGCGGCTCGGTGAAGCGGGCGGCCGCGTAGCCCTGCCGGATGAACGAGATGTGGTCGCTGCCGCGCAGGTACCGGTCGCGCCGCCAGATCACCCGGACCTTCATGCCGGTCTCGTCGTTGTCCGCCACGTCCTTGACGAAGCGGCCGAGCTGGCGCGACGGGCCGTCGTTCTCGCCGCCGACCGACTGCCGGGTGGAGGCCTCCGCGGGGGTCTCGGTGGTCGGCACGCCCTCGACGAAGAGGCGTACCGTGTGCGGCTCCGGGCGGGTGCCGTCCCAGCCGGAGCTGGCGCCGACGATGTCGTTGCTGAACATCGCCTGTACGTCGGCGCCGGCCTCCTTGAGCCGCGCGGCCATGTGCGCCGAGCCGTACAGGCCCTGCTCCTCGGCGCTGACGGCGGCGAACACCAGGGTGCCCTCGGTGCGGCGGGTGGCGAAGAGCCGGGCCAGTTCGAGCACCACGGCCACGCCGGAGGCGTCGTCGTCGGCGCCGGGGGCGTCGGCGGTGGCGTTCATGACGTCGGTGACGCGGGAGTCGAGGTGGCCGGTGACGACGTACAACCGTGCGGGGGAGGCGTCGCCGCGGAGCGTGCCGATGACGTTGGTGATGGTCGTCGGCTCGGGGATGCGCGGGCTGACCGGCTGGACGAACGCCTGCCTCTCGACGGTCATCCGGCCCCCTGAGGTGGCCGCTATCTCCAGGAACCGGGAGTGCACCCATTCCACGGCGGCGCCGATGCCGCGTACCGGGTCGGTCTGGGTGGACAGGGTGTGCCGGGTGCCGAAGGCCACCATCCGCAGCACGTCCGCCTTGATCCGGGCTGGGTCGACCGCGCGTAACAGCGCGCGCAGCGCCTGGTCGGGACGTTGTGGCCGGGTCGGACGGCCTGGGCCGTCGCTCACCGTGGCGGACGCGGGGTCGGCGATGAGCGGGAGGGCCACAGCGCCCGTGGCCGATGCGGTCAGGAATGTACGCCGGGTCGTGTGAGGGTGACTCGTATCCATGACATGAATCAACCTCCTCTTCGACGCGAGCGCCAGAGGCAGATTCCGCGGACGAACACTACGACGTCCCGATCCTCGCCGGCCCGCTCCCACCCCGACCGCTCGTACAACCGAACCGCGTCCGAGGCGCCAGGAGAGGTCAGCAACCAGCGTCCGGCCGCCAGGGCCGCGCGGAAGCCCGGCCGGCGGGCGTCGGCGGTGAGGCGGGTGTCGAAGGCGGTGACCGCGCTCTCGTTCTCGTGCCACGGCGGGCCGGTGAAGGCCGAGCGGTAGAGGTGCACCAGTTCGGGCTGCCGGACCAGGCTCTGTTCGCCGGTCAGCAGGCCGAGTGTCATGCCGGCGCCTGTACCGTGCCGATGCCCAGGGTGCTGGTCATCGGCAGGACGCCGGACTCGAAGGCGGCGCCGAGCATCGGGAGGTTCAGCTGGGCCAGCCGTTCCGCGCGCTCGGCGCCCAGGGCTCGCCAGGGGGCGGCGGCGAGGTCGTCGGTCATGCGCTCCACCTGGTCGCGCAGGCGTCGTCCCTGGTCGGTGGCCTGGCCGTCGGCGTCGATCAGGCCGCGGGCGGCCAGCCGGTCCTGCGCCGCCGCCCACTCCTGCTCGCTCCAGCCGCGGCCGGCGAAGTTGACCACGGGGGCCGCGCCGACCGCGGCGAAGGAGACCAGCGCTTCGCAACCGTCGAGTCCGGCGGCGGCCAGCGCCGCCAGGTGCCCGTCGCCGCGGTGCTCGCGCAGCACGGTGTACGCCTGCCAGAGCACGAGATGCGGCTCGTCCGGCCAGGGCAGGTCGAGGTTGGCGGCGGTCAGCGGCCGGTGCGGCACGTCCACGCTCTCCGCCGCCCGCCTGGCCAGGCCCGCCGCCTCGGCGATGTCCGGGTGATCCAGCCGGTCGCCGAGCAGGGCGCGGTACGTGCGGTCCACCGCCCGCAGCCGGGCGTCGAGGACTTTCTCCGGGGTGGAGGTGGCCCAGATCGCCGGCACGTACTCGGCGATCATGGACGGGCTGAAGCTGTACGCCGTGGCCGTGACCAGGTGCGGACCCGCTGCTCCGAGCGGTGCCCAGCGCCAGGCGAAGTAGCTCGGCCAGCGCGACCCGACGTCGTAGCCGAGCCGGTCCGCCTCCTCGAACGCCTGGGGCGAGAAGTACAACATCGCGTGCACCGGCTCGATCTGGTGCCACATTCCGCGAGCGTTCACCGACATGATTGCCTCACTGTCTAGATAAGCTATGCCAGTGACTGTAGATCCTTGGCGCATCACTGGTCAACAACAAATAGACAGTTATGTCGAACGGCACGTGCAGCGCGCCGTACTGCTGGTGAACGAGCTGGCCGTCGAACGCGCGTACGGTCGCCAGGTCGTGCCACCGGCCACGGGACCGGACCGCCAGGCGGCCGTCCAGGAGGCGCTCGCCACGGCCGGGCTGCCCGCGAGCGAGTCGCTCACGCCCGCCGACGCCGACCGGCTCGCCGCCGTCGCCACCCAGCTCCGGCCCGCTTTCCGCACGGGATCCCAGCCCGTGATCGAAGAGCTCAACCGCCTCCTGGTACGGCATGCGGCCGTCCCCAACCTGCACGGCCGGCCGGACGGACCCCCCGTCCTGGCCTTTCACCGCGCGGAGGCCGGCCTGGTCGACGCCTGGACCGCCGACGCGGGCACCGCCCTGGCCATGGTCATCGGCGTGGGCCAGGGGGAGAGGCTCCGGTCCTGCGAGGCCGCCAACTGCGAGCGGGCCTTCTTCGACACCACGCGCAACGCCTCCCGCAGGTTCTGCGGCCTGTCCTGCCAGAACCGCGCCAAGGCCAGCACCTACCGACAGCGCCGTGCGGCCGGTACGGCGGCCGGCGAAGGCGGCCCTCCTCCTGGACGGTGACGGTGGTGTTATTCGATGTTGCGGAACTCGGCGGTCGCGGAGTCACCGCCGACCCGACGCAGCCCGGCCTTCTCCAGTACGCGGATCGAGGCCGGGTTGGTCAGTTCGGTGGTGGCGCGGACGGCCTTGACCTCCGGTGCCGTCAGGGCGAACGCCACCAGGGCGCGAGTGGCCTCGGTCGCGTAGCCCTGGCCGCGCCGTGAGGGCACCATGCCGTACCCGATCTCCACGACGCCGTCGAGCGGCGGCCAGAACAGGCCGATGGAGCCCACCACGAGGCCGCTCGCGCGTTCGGCGATCTGGCGGTGGCCGTACGGGCCGAGCAGGCCGGGGTGGTCGGCGAGGACGCCCGCGATCACGCGGTCACCCTCGGCGGGGAAGTCGGGGGCCCAGCCCGGCGTGCGGTCGCCGAGGCGGACGGCGGTGAGCTCGCCGGTGGGCCAGGGACGGAGGACGAGGCGCTCGGTGATCAGATCGGCGCCGGTCGTTGAGAACGCGGACACGTGACACTCCTGGTCGATGGAGAGGACGACCTGGGGCCTTCTAGGCTGAGGCGACCCGGTCGAGGGCATGCTGATAACGCTCTTGGCGAGCCATATTCATCAACCTCCCCGGCCGTGCGCGGTCACGTGTTCAGAAGATTATCGCGCTTCGAGTACGGCGAGGTCGCGCACCATGTAGCGGCGATATTCGTACTGGGTGGCCATCACGCCATTGTGCTCCGGCACGGGCTGTGTCGCCTCGTCAATGGCCGGGCGGTCAGTGACCGGTGGTGCCGTCGAGGCGTTCGCGGAGCAGGTCGGCGTGGCCGTTGTGGCGGGCGTACTCCTGGATCATGACCGAGTAGACCCAGCGGAGGGTCATGGTGATCTTGCGTCTGGGGTCGACGAAGGTCTCGTCCAGGGAGCGGGGGGCCAGCACCTGGCGGATCCGGTCGATCTCGCGGAGGTAGGTGGCGTGGTCGGCCTCCGCGTCGGCCTTGTCGACCTTGTCGAATTCCGCGGTCAGGTCGTCGTCGGCGCAGAAAAGGTAAGGGACCTGTTCGCCGGCGAATCTCGTACGGAACCAGTCGCGTTCCACCTCGGCCATGTGGCGGAGCAGGCCCAGGAGCGAGAGGTTCGACGGCTCGACGCAGCGCGACCTGAGCTGGTCGGCGGTCAGGCCGCCGCATTTCCAGAGCAACGTCTCGCGGTGGTGGTCGAGCCAGGCGTCCGCGAGAGCGCGTTCACCGAACTCTGTGAACGTGACGGGGTGATGGACCCGGGTGATCTCCGGTGCGCGCCAGTTCATTTCGCCATCATGAAGCGAGAGGTCCGAAGGCCGCCAGCGTACGAGGTGGGCCAGGCACGACAGTAAATGGTCATGAGCACACATACAGCTATCGAGCCGAACATCCTCTACTTCGGCACCCCCGTCGTCCTGCTCTCCTCCGAGAACGAGGACGGAACGCCCAACCTTGCCCCGATGTCGTCCGCCTTCTGGCTGGGGTGGCGGGCCGTGCTGGGGTTGGGGGCGCGGGCCAAGACGGCTCAGAACCTGCTCAGGACCCGTGAGTGCGTACTGAATCTGCCTTCTGACGCCCTCGCGGCGGTCGTCGACCGGCTGGCGCTCACCACCGGGTCCGATCCCGTTCCCGAGCGCAAGGCGCAGCGGGGGTACCGGTATGTGGGGGACAAGTTCGGGCGGGCGGGGCTGACCGCGGTGCCGTCGGAGACGGTGGCGCCGCCGCGGGTGGGCGAGTGCCCGGTCACGATGGAGGCCGTGCTCGAACGCCACCACCCCATCGGCGACGGCGGGACGCTGGCGTTCGAGGTACGCGTGCAGCGGGTCTGGGCGCACGAGGAGATCCGCCTGCCGGGGACGGACGACCACATCGACCCCGACGCGTGGCGTCCGCTGATCATGAGCTTCCAGAAGTTGTACGGCCTGGGCCCCCAGGTGCACCCCTCCACCCTGGCCAGGATCCCCGAGCTGTTCTACCGGCCCGAGGACGATCTGGCGCGGGCCCGTACAGCCTGAACCTCGTCATCTCCTGGCGGTGTCCGCATGGCGGAGGCGAGGAGCGCCAGTTTGTCGGCGTTGTCGGTGCCGGGGTCCGGGTGATAGATGACGAGCTTCTGGCCTGTCGTGCCGCTGACGTCCAGCCTCTCCCGGTTCAGCAGCAGGCCACCGAGCTGGGGGTGGTCGATGTGCTTGGGTGCGCCTTCGCACGCCTCCACGTCGTGGCGGGCCCAGAACCGGCTGAAGCGGGGGCTGGCGAGGGAGAGCTCGCCGACGAGCTCGATGAATCGGGGGTCGTCGGTGTCGGTGCCGACGGACTCGCGGAAGCCGGCGACCATGCCCAGGCCGGCGCTCTCCCAGTCCGGGTAGAGGGCCTGCTCCGCGGGGTCGAGGAACAGGTCCCGCAGGCGGTTGGCTCCCGCCACGAGGCGAGGTGACAGGGCGGTCGCCAGGGCGTTGGCGGCCAGGACATCGAAGTAGCGGCCCTCGACGTAGGCGGGGAGCGGGAGCGTGGCGACGAGTTTGGCGATGCCCGGCGGGACGCTCTCCTTCCTGGCCCTGCGCCGGCGCGGCCGTGGCTTGCCGGCGCCAAGGCGTAGCAGGTAGGCCGTCGCGTCGTCGTCGAGCCGCAACACGCGGGCGAGGGACTCGAGGACCTGCGCGGAGGGGTTGCGGTCGCGGCCCTGTTCCAGGCGCAGGTAGTAGTCGGCGCTGATGCCGGCGAGCATCGCCACCTCTTCGCGGCGCAGGCCCGGCACGCGCCGTATCCCGAGAACGGGGATACCGACCTGTTCGGGAGTGACGAGCTCACGGCGGGCGCGCACGTAATCGCCCAGCAGGTTCGATTCGTCTCTCATTTCTCCACTGTATTTGCGCAGGTCCGCGCGTGCCTGGCCCTGTCACCCCCAGGATCACGGGGACCCTGGCTGGGTCAGAGCCCGGGCGACAGCCTGGTCAGCGGCCCACCGGCAGCCGCCGGAGGACGTCGGACAAGCACGATGAGGAGCGAGAGCGTGTCGACATATCTGCTGGTACACGGTGCCTGGCACAGCGGACGGTGCTGGGAGCGGGTGGTCCCGTTGCTCACCTCGGCCGGACACCGGGTGTTCGCGCCGTCGCTGACCGGCTTCGGCGACAAGGCGCATCTGCTCAGCCCCGAGGTGGGGCTGGACACGCACGTCGACGACGTCGTCGGGCTGATCGTCGAGGAGGACCTCACCGAGGTGGTGCTCGTCGGGCACAGCTACGCCGGGCTGGTCATCTCCTCCGTGGTCAACCGGGTCCCGGATCGGATCGCCCATCTGGTCTACCTCGACGCGATGGTCCCGGAGGACGGTGAGAGCGCGGTCGACGCCCAGCCCATGATCCGGGCCCTGATCGACCTCGCCGTGAAGTCGGGCGGCGGCTGGCGGGTGCCGCCGCTGCCCGAGAAGCCGCCGCCCTCGGGTCTGTTCGGGGTCACCGACCCGGCGGACGTCGCCTGGCTGCGCACGATGTTGTCGGATCAGCCGGTGCGCTGCCTCCAGCAACCGGTCCGGCTGGACAACCCGGCCGCGGACACGGTCCCGCGGACGCACATCCACTGCACCGTCGGCGTGCCGGAGGGCATCGTCCGCCGGCCCGTCCCCGCGACACAGCCCAACGGCAGCCCGGCACAGGTGTGGGAACTGGCGACCGGCCACGACTGCATGATCACCATGCCCGTCGAGCTCGCCGGACTGCTGCTCAAGCTCGTCTGACATACAGCACCTACAGCACCTACAGCAGTGCCAGCCACGTGCGCTGACCGCAGACGCGCTCGATCTCCTCCCGCGTCAGCCAGTCCGCATGAGTGCTCTCCGACCCGGCGGGCGGCTGCGTGGGAGTGCCGGGACCGGGCAGAACCGCCCGGAACATGGTCATGTACGCCAGCATCGGGTAGCGGTAGTCCGCCGGAGGCTGCTCCAGGAGCTGGATGCGGTGCCAGGCGAAGATCGACAGTTCGGAGGGCGGCAGGCGCAGGCCGGTCTCCTCGTACAACTCCCGGACCGCCGCGTCGAGCGCGCTCTCGCCCGGCTCCAGATGACCGCCCGGAATGTCCCAGCCCCGGCCCTCCCTGTCCACGCACGTCATCAACGTCCGGCCGGACGAATCGGATACGAACGCGAACGCCGTCGTGGTCTGGTCGACGGGTGGGAGGGTCTCGGCGAGGATCACGTCGAGGCGGTGCGTCACCGGGATCCAGGGCACCGTCTTGGTCGCCAGCACATGAGGAGTCATAGTTCCTCACTGTCGGCCTCGCCTGATCCCGGTGTCAAAACTCAGACGCCCTTGCGCAGGGCGCGGTTGCCCAGGTAGAGGCCGATCGCGGCGATGGCGCAGGCGGCGGCGGTGCCGTACAGGACGGAGGGGTTGGCGAGGTCGCCGGCGAAGAGGGCGCGCTGGGAATCCACGATGTAGGTGACCGGGTTGAACAGCCCGGCCGTCCGCAACCACCCGGGAGCGCTCTCCAGCGGCAGCAGCACCCCCGAGAGCAGCAGCAACGGGAACAGGATCGACTGGCTGACGATGTAGAACAGGGTCCCGTTCGGGGCCGACTTGATCGCCAGGAGGGAGGAGAGCGCGCCCAGCCCCACCCCGAAGATCACGAGCTGGACCAGGCCCGCCAGCACACCCGCCGCGTACAGCTCGAAGCCCAGCGGGATGGCCAGGGCGATGATCAGCACCGCCTGTACGAGGAGGGTGAGCATGGTCTTCATGCTCTTGCCGACCAGCATCGCGGTGCGGTTCAGCGGCGTGACCATCAGGCGCTCCATCGCGCCCCCGATCAGCTCGACCAGCAGCGTGTAGCCCGCGCCCATGGGCCCCGTCAGGCACATCATGACCAGGATCCCGGGCACGAACCACTGCCAGGACGACCCGACGGCCCCGTCCAGCAACGACCCGAACAGGAACAGGAACAGCAGCGGCTGCCCCATCTCGAACAGCAGCCCGGCCGGGTTGCGCAGGCCGGGCTTGAACTCGCGGGAGAAGACGGTGGTGGTGTCACGCAGGAATGTCGTCATCGGTGAGGCTTCTCCCTGTCAGGGTGAGGAACACGTCGTCGAGGGTCGGGCGGATGGTCTCGGCGGTGACGACCTTGATGCCGGCGGCGTCAAGGGCCCGCAGATAGTCGGGCAGCGCGGCGGTCGCCTTGGCGACCCGGAGGCGCACGGTCGTGCCCTCGGCGGTGCCGTCGCCGATCCTGGCGGCCTGCTCCGCCTCCTGGCCGGTGCTGGTGGTGACGGTGATGTGGTCGCCCGCCAGGTCGTTCTTGAGCTGCTCGGCGGTGCCGTCCGCGATGATCTTCCCGCCGTCGATGATCACCACCCGCTCGGCCATGTTGTCGGCCTCCTCCAAGTAGTGGGTGGTCAGGAACAACGTCGTCCCGTACGTCTCCCGCAGCCGCAGGATGTGCTGCCAGATCTCCGCCCGGCTCTTCGGGTCGAGGCCGGTCGAGGGCTCGTCGAGGAAGAGCAGGTCGGGGCGGTGGATGAGGCCCAGGGCGATGTCCAGGCGGCGGCGCTGCCCGCCTGAGAGAGTGCCGGGCACCCGCTTGGCCAGCGGCTTCAGGTCGAGGACTTCGAGCAGCTCGTCGGCGCGGACGCCCGCCTCCTTGTGCCGCAGGCCGTAGCAGCGGCCCTGGGTGACGAGCTCGTCGCGGACGAGGAACTCCTCGCCCGCGCTGTTGCGCTGCCCCACGTACCCGATCCTGGCGCGCACGGCGGCCGGGTCCTTGGCCACGTCGTGGCCGGCCACCGTGGCGGTGCCCGAAGTGGGCGGCAGGAGGGTGGTGAGCATGCGCAGGGTGGTGGACTTTCCCGCGCCGTTCGGGCCCAGGAACGCTACGAGCCTGCCTGGCTCGACGTCCAGGTCGATACCGCGTACGGCGTCAACGGTCTCCTTCTTGACTTTGAACACTCGGGTCAGTCCCCGGGCATGGATCATGGTCGGTCTCCTCCGGGCATGGCGAAGAAACCCCTGGTCGGGGGTGGCTTCGAGGATCGGAACCAGTTTGGGCAGAGGAAACCCGGTTTGGCAAACGCGAATGTCACGTACATATACGCCCCTGACCTGCGGAGACGCCGTCTGGGACGGTGTCTTGACATGGGCCGATTTCGGGGCTCTGAGGTGCGGTTTCTTCCCATGCCCAGCAAGATTTTCGTCATGTGCGAACTGGTGGTACTCGTGAACGGTCTGCCGGGCTCCGGCAAGTCCACGCTGGCGCGGGCGTTCGGGCGGGAGCTCGGCTGGCCCGTCTTCAGCAAGGACGCCCTCAAGGAGACGCTGGCCGACATGCTCGAACGACCCGGCGGGGTGAGCGAGGCCGAGTGGAGCCGGCGGCTGGGAGCGGCCGCGGGGGAGAGCCTGTGGACGTTGCTGGCCACCGCCGGGCGCGGCGCGGTGCTGGAAAGCCCCTGGCTGGCGCCGCTGCGGCCGGTGGTCGTGGCCGGGCTCGCGCGGGCCGGCGTCGAGGTGGGCCCCGCTGTGCGCGAGGTGTGGTGTGACGTACCGGTCGAACTGGCCAGACGTCGGTACGAGGAGCGCGTGCGGCACGTCGTGCACCGTGAGCGCGAGGTCGGGGATGAGCGGTGGCGGGATTGGGCGGCCGGGGCCCGGCCGTTGGGGCTGGGGCCGGTCTTTCGGCTTGATACCTCAAAAGAGGTGGATATATCTGGACTTGCGGAATTGTGTGTTGCTCCGCAATGATCTCCGGCGTGAAACGTCTCTTGTTATTTGTGGTAATTGCTACGGTCGGCATGACCGGGGTCGCTCAGGCGGCCGAAGTTCCCGGGGTGGACGTCAGCGACTGGACGGGCGACGTCGACTGGGGAACCGTGACCTCCGGCGGCGGGAAGTTCGCATTCGTGCACGCCACCGAGGGGACGAACTACCGAAACCCCCGTTTCGACGCCCAGTACGGCGGCGCCGCGACGGCCGGGCTGATCCGCGGCGCATATCACTTTGCGCAACCGCATGAATCCGATGGGACGGCCCAAGCCGACTATTTCCTCCAGAACGGCGGCAACTGGGTCAGCGACAGTCAAACCCTTCCGGGCGTCCTCGATATCGAAGACAACCCGTACAAGGACAAGAACGGCAAGAACAACTGTTACGACTTGTCCGTGGAGGACATGGTCACCTGGATCAAGGACTTCACCAAGAGGTACCAGGACGCGACCGGCCGTTACGCGATCATCTACACCACGACGAGCTGGTGGCAGACCTGTACCGGCAATTCCGACAAGTTCAAGTCCAACCCCCTCTGGCTGGCGCGCTGGGGCACCGAGCCGGGAGAGCTGCCGAAGAGCTGGAAGAAGCAGACGTTCTGGCAGTCGGCGGACAAGGGGCCGCTGGTCGGGGGCGGGAACTCCTTCAACGGTTCGGAGTCCCAGCTCGCGTCGCTGGTCAACCCGCCGGCCATGGTGAAGGTGTCGGGGCAGGCCGCGAACAGGAAGACGTACAAGGTGACGATCTCGGTCTCGGGACCGCACTCCGTGCAGGACGTCAAGATCTCGGGGCGGGCGTTCGGCGGGCAGCGCGTGGTGCGGGCGCCGGGGTGCAAGGTCAGCGGTACGGCGGTGTCGTGCCGGATCGAGAAGTTGTCGCGGGGACAGAAGAAGACGTTCACGTTCACCACCAGGCCCAGCAAGACGAGGGGGACGGTGGGGATGTACGTGACGGTGGGCTCGGTAAAACTCACCCTCAAAGCCCGATAAGGCAGGATAAATCCCAGGACCCGAGGGGGAAATGGGATGAGACGGCGGTTAGCCGTGGCGGTGGCGCTGGTGCTGCTGACCGCCACGGCCTCGGTGCCGCTGGGGTTGCCGGCGGCGCCGCTGGCCGTGCGGATCGCGTACGAGATCGAGGGGCGCGGGATCGTGTACTCGTGGGGCGGAGGCCACAGCGAGGATCCCGGGCCGTCGAAGGGGACCTGCAGAGGGTATCGGGGGAAGATCAAGCCCTGTCCGGCCGCGCGGACGCGGGGGCTGGACTGTTCGGGGTTCACCCGGTGGGTGTACGCGCTGGCGCACGGCGAGGACGTGCTGGGGCCGGGGAACACCGACGACCACGTGCGGAAGATGCGCCGGGTCTCCTCTCCCAGGCCCGGTGACCTGGTGTTCTTCGGGAAGATCACGAAGAGGTCGGTGAAGACGCATCACGTGGGCCTCTATCTGGGCGACGGGAAGATGATGAACGCTCCCGAGACCGGGGCCGTGGTGCGGATCGACGAGGTGTCCAGGAAGAAGGACTTCGCGGGGTTCTATCGGTACTGACGTTCGACTCCTGCCGAGTTGGTATGCCTGTAACGCCTGTGGCGCAGCGAAAAATGAGAGACCCCACGGCTAATCTGTGCGGCTATGAGAAGGCGATGGGTCGGCCTGGACGGTTATGACGTCGTGGGCGCCGTGCGAGCCGGGCGGCAGGTGCTGCGGGTGCGCAAGAACGGGTGGGTGGTCGCCGACTGCACCTCTGTGGCGGAGGTGGCCAGACACCTCGATCTGGCCGATCTGTGCGAGGTGATCGAACTCTCCGCGCGGCGCAGGGTCATGCCTTCGACAGGGGTCGGAACGAGTTCGCATCAACGCTGAGTGCCGTGTATGGTTACACCTGTCCGCAGCGCCGGACAGGCCCCTATAGCTCAGTCGGCAGAGCGTCTCCATGGTAAGGAGAAGGTCAACGGTTCGATTCCGTTTGGGGGCTCATTAGACGCCTGATTCCGAGATCGTCGGGGTCGGGCGTTTGTCGTTGCCGGGAGTGGTGGTGTCCCCGCCCGCGAAGCCGTGGAGTTCGCGGGGGTTCGCGGCGCTGCTAGGCTGATCTCCCGCATGCGGGGCGGCAGATGGGGACTGTCGCTTATTGATTTCGGTTGTCGGGGGTTCCTGAGGCATACTGGGGAGCACCCCACCCGATCGGGTGAGTTACGAATGTGCTCACCGCGTCGGGTATCCTCTACGGGCCGGGTCGTTCCGGTTCAAAGGCGGAGTAGCTCAGTCAGGCAGAGCAAACGGCTCATAATCGTTGTGTCGCCGGTTCAAGTCCGGCCTCCGCTACTGCCCAATCCCAGGTCCACCGACCTGGGCATGGGCGTGTCCATGTCCCGAACGTAGAAAGGCACTCCCAAGTGGCTGCCACCGACGTTAGGCCGAAGATCACGCTGGCCTGCCAGGAGTGCAAGCACCGCAACTACATCACGCGGAAGAACCGGCGCAACGACCCGGATCGGCTTGAGCTGAAGAAATACTGCCCCAACTGCCGCTGCCACCGCGCGCACCGCGAGACTCGCTAGTCTCCGGGCAGGGCTTGCGCCCCACCATTCTCCATAACGCACAACCGGCGTCCCCCATGCAGGGCGCCGGTTTGTCGTGTCTGCGCCTCCCTTGATGCTGGGCAAAAAGCAGGCCATCCCCAGGGACAGCCGAACCTTGTTCTGTTAGCGTCTGGCTCAACAGCGCCGGGACATGCGAGGGAGCAGCGATGGCCTTGAATCGTGACTTCGTGGGCAGGACCTATCCACCGAGTGCCCCGTACGAGGTCAGCCGGGTGAAGATCCGCGAGTTCGCTGCCGCGATCGGCGACCACAACCCTCTGTACCGGGACAAAGAGGCCGCCCAGGCCGCGGGATACCCGGATGTGATCGCGCCGCCCACGTTCCCCATCGTGTTCAGCCTGCAGAGCGGGGGCGAGGCGCTGGTGGATCCCGACCTGGGGCTGAACCTCGCCATGGTCGTCCACGGCGAGCAGCGCTTCGAGTACGTACGGCCCGTGCACGCCGGTGACGAGCTGGTCATCGCCTCCACGATCACCGACATCCGCACCGCCGGGCGCAACGAGTTGCTGACGGTCAGGAGCGACGTGAGCACGGTCGAGGGCGAGCCGGTGTGTGTGACGTACAACACGATCGTCGAGCGTGGAGGGGCCGGCTGAGATGAGCGCCGCGGTGAGATACGACGAGGTCGAGGTCGGGCAGGAGATCCCGGCCAAGGGCTACAACGTGCGCAGGGTGAACCTGGTCATGTACGCCGGCGCGTCCGGGGACTTCAACCAGATCCACTGGAACGAGCGGTTCGCCAGGATGGTCGGGCTGCCTGACGTGATCGCGCATGGGATGTACACGATGGCGCAGGCCGGGCGGTTCGTCACCGACTGGGCGGGCGATCCCGGTGCGGTGGTGGACTTCGGGGTGCGGTTCTCGTCGATGGTGGTCGTGCCCGATGACGATCAGGGGGCCACGGTCTCGGTCAGCGGGGTGGTGGAGGAGAAGCTCGAGGACAAGAGGGTGGTCGTCGGGCTCACCGCGCGGTCGGGCGACGCGAAGGTGTTGTCCAAGGCCCGGGCGGTGGTTCAGCTCTCCTGAACGGCGCGGGGTTCGCGGTGATAGGGCGGGCGGGTCTCGGGTAGCGCGTGTTCGTATGAGTGAAGCTGCGCGACAGGTCTGGCCCACGGTTCGATCGATCCCCGTGTCCGCGGTCACCGACGGCAAGCCTCCCGGGCGGCTGCGGCCCGCACGGGTCGAGCAGGTGGCGGGTAGCTCCGGCAGCGGACGCGACACGGCGGGCGGCACGTCCAAGCCAGGCACGTCCAAGCCAGGCGCGTCCAAGCCGGGTGCGTCCGAGGTGAGTGCGTCCGAGGTGAGTGCGTCCGAGGTGAGTGCGTCCGAGGCGGGTGCGTCGCAACCGGGTGCGTCCGAGGCGGGTGGCACGTCCGAGATGGGCGCGTCCAGGAAGGGCGGGATCAGGGCGGGGGCGGCGACCGGGGTCGGCACGGCGGGTGCCAGGGCACACCGGTCGCACGCCAGGCCGGGAGAGGCGCACGCCAGGCTCAACCCGGCCGCTGAGCTGGGCTTCTCCGGGGACCCTGAACAACACGGCGACCCCGACGACGACATGTTGTTCGCCCAGCGAACCTGGGACGCCTCCCTGGCCACCAACCGCCTCGACGAGCACGGCGTCAACGTCGAACGGCAGCGCCTGGAGATCAAGGGCGTCACGGTCAGCGTGAGCCTGCTGATCGATGGCTGGCCCGAGGACGTGCGCACGTGCCTGCGGTCGCTGATGGACCACACCGAGGCGCGGGTGCTCGCGCTCGACCTGGGAAACGTGGACGGCGCCGGCGACGTCCTGCATGAGCTGGCGCGGCAGTATCCCGAGCGGATCGTCGAATGGCACGTCGCCGAGGCGCCGCACTGGCGAGGGGGCACGGCGACCTGGAGCGAGAGCCGTGCGAAGCTGCTGCGGCTGGACGAGGCCGAGATACACGTGCTGATGGAGACGAACGTCGCGCTGGGCGGCGACGCGCTGTCCCCGCTGATCGCGGCGGTCGTGGAGGGCGCGGTGGCCGCCGGATGGAAGGGGCTGGAGCCGCGATCGGACGAGGACGCGCGGTGGCGGCGGGCCGGGCCTGGAAGGGTGCGGGCGCTGAGCGGGGACCTGCTCGCGGTACGCCGGGCGAAGGCGTTCGGCGCGCTGCCCGAGGACGCCTGCTACGGCAGGTACGCCGATCTGCGGCTCTCCCTCGCGCTGGCCGGCGAGCTGGTCGTGCCCCGCGAGCCGCTGCCGGTCAGGCTGCTGGAACGGCACGAGGCCGACCCCGGCTACGTGGAGCGGGAGTCCCGGCGCAACTATGACGGGGTGCTGCGCAGGCTGCGGGCCTCATAAGCTAGTTGCCCATGGAGATGCTCGCGCCGTACACCACGCTGCGTCTGGGCGGGCCTGCCCGCGACTTCGCCGAGGCGACGTCGGCGGAGCAGCTCGTGTCCCTGATCGCCGAGGCCGACATGAACGCGGTGCCCACGCTGGTGCTCGGCGGGGGCAGCAACGTCGTCGTGGCCGATGAGGGGTTCGACGGGCTGGTCATCCGGGTCGCCACGGAAGGGGTGGCCGTCTCGCGCGACGGCGAGCAGGCGGTCGTGACCGTCGAGGCCGGCGAGGACTGGGATCGGCTGGTGGTCCGCGCCGTGACCGAGGGGTGGTCGGGCATCGAGTGCATGTCCGGCGTGCCGGGGCTGGTGGGGTCGACGCCGATCCAGAACGTGGGGGCGTACGGGCAGGAGGTGTCCCAGACCATCCGCTGCGTGCGGGCCTATGACCGGCTAACCCGGCAGGTGGTGGATCTGGAGGCGCGGCAGTGCGGGTTCTCCTATCGGGACAGCGTCTTCAAGCGGGATCTTGCCCGGTACGTCGTGCTGGCGGTGACGTACGCGCTGGATATTTCGGAGATGTCCGGGCCTGTGGTCTACGAGGAGCTGGCCAGGAGGCTGGACACCGAGGTCGGTGGCCGGGTGCCGCCGGCGCGGGCCAGAGAGGCCGTGCTGGGGCTGCGGCGGGGCAAGGGCATGGTGCTCGACCCGGGTGATCCCGACACGCGGAGCGCGGGGTCGTTCTTCACCAACCCGATCCTCACGGCGGAGCAGGCCGAGGAGCTGGCGGTCCGGGCTCCCGGGCATCCGAGCTGGGACATGCCCGATGGCATGGTCAAGGTGCCCGCCGCCTGGCTGATCGAGCAGGCGGGCTATCCGAAGGGTTACGAGCGCGGGCCCGTACGGATCTCGACCAAGCACACGCTCGCTCTCACCAACCCCACGGGGAGCGCGACGACCGAGGACCTGCTGGCGCTGGCCAGGGAGGTGCGTGACGGCGTGCTGGAGAAGTTCGGGGTCACGCTGGTCAACGAGCCGGTGCTGGTGGGCTGCACGCTCGGGGAATAGGCGGCCCGAGGGGGCTGTTATGGTTATTCGGAATTACCGAAGGGGAGTAGTCCCAATCGCGTGATCGACATGCTGGCGCTTCACCGCGCCCGGTCACGCGGGCCTTGATACGGGCGGACGAGACCTTCGGCCTGGCAGTCAAATGACAAAGACGCTGCCGGGCCGAAAGTCGTGCCCGAAAGAAATTCCCCCGGGTTCCTGCTTCCGGCTTGGCCGCGCGGAAGAGGACCGTTGGAAGCGTTCTGGATCAGTCTCGCCGTGATCTTCGTGGCGGAGCTGGGCGACAAGAGCCAGTTGATGGCCATGACGTTCGCGACCCGTTTCAAGATGTGGCCCGTGCTGGCCGGCATCACGATCGCCACGACCGTCGTGCACCTGGTCAGCGTCGCGGTAGGTGGCCTGATCGGTGACGCGTTGCCGACGACGGCCATCTCGGTGGTGGCCGGGCTGGCCTTCCTCGCCTTCGCCGCGTGGACGTTGCGCGGTGACGAGCTGAGCGATGAGGAGTCGAGCAAGGCTCAGCGCACCACCAGGAACGCCGTGATCGCGGTGACGGTGGCGTTCTTCCTGAGCGAGCTGGGCGACAAGACCATGCTGGCCACGATCACGCTGGCCACGCAGCACGGCTGGGTGGGCACCTGGCTCGGCTCGACGGTCGGCATGGTGGCGGCGGACGCCCTGGCCATCCTGGTGGGCCGCATGCTCGGCAAGCACCTCCCGGAGAAGGTCATCCGGTACGGCGCCGCCGCCGGTTTCGCCATCTTCGGCGTCATCCTGCTGGCGGAGGCGATCCTCTAGGACAGCCTGGCGGGGGCGATCCTCTAGGACAGCCTGGCGGAGGCGACCTTCTAGGACAGTAGCGACAGGCGGTGGGCGGCGGCGGCCGCCTCACCCCGGGTGGTGACGCAGAGCTTGGCGAGGATGTTCGACACGTGGACGCTCACCGTCTTCGCCGAGATGAACAGCTCGGCCGCGATGTCCCGGTTCGTACGCCCCTGGGTCACCAGCCGCAACACCTCCAGCTCGCGCGGCGTCAGCACCTCCGACGGCTCCTGGGTGCCCTGGAGGCCGCCCACGCGGCGCGAGAGGGCCTCGATCTCCGCCACGAGCGGGGTCGCGCGCAACGCCTGGGCCAGCGGGAGCGCCGCCTTCAGCCGGGCCGCGGCCCCCTCCCTGTCGCCGCCCCGCGCGACGACGGTGGCCGCCCGCATCAGGGCCTTGGCCTGGTTGTGAGGCCGCTTGAGACGTTCCCAGCCCGCCGCCGAGGCGTCGAACTCGGCCAGGTAGGACAGCCGGTACGCCTCCACGACCGGCCCGATGACCGACAGCTCCGCGGCCACCTCGGCGGCGTGCCCGCGTACGGCGGTGGCGCGCTCCGGCTCGGTGCCCTGGGCGGCGTCGCAGACCGTGCGGAGCAGGGAGAGCAGCCGCCAGCCGAGCATGGCCTTGCTCGACAGCTTGGGGTAGGAGAGCACACGCTCGGCCTCGCCCAGCGCGGCGGCCGGCTCGCCCCTGGTCAGGTGCCAGCCGATGCGCAGGCGGGCGTTGCCGATGATGTCCTGGACGAACTCCTCAGGCCGGTCCTTGAACACCCCGATCTCCGCCAGGATGGTCTCGACGAGCTGCATCTCGCCCCTGGCCAGGGCGATGTCGGCGCGGGTGTGCAGGAGGGCGTATCTGGTGCGCAGGACGGGGCCGTGGCTGAGCGCGCTCTCGACGACCTCGATGGCCTCGTCCCAGCGGCCCAGCGCGTCCAGCGTCTCGGCCCAGTTGTTCGCGATGAACAGGCCGCTGCCGCGCAGCCGGCCGTACTGCTTGGCGGCCCGCCAGCCGTCCTCCGACAGGCGCAGGGCCTCTTCCTCGTGGCCCATGTCGAGCAGCGTGTCGATGCTGTTGCCGAGCGCCCGCGTGATCAGGCGGCCTGAGCGCTCCTCCTTGCCGATGCGCAGGGCCTGCTCGTTGAGGGCGTGCGTGGTCTGCGTATCGCCGTTGAGCGAATGGCCGAGCGCGCGGTTCATCAGCAGGTCGGCTTCGAGGAGCCGGTTGCCGTGCTCCCTGACCCAGTGCAGGCCCTCGGTGATGAGCCGGTCGGCCTCCTGGATCTCGCCTCTCAACATCAGGTGGCGGCTCAGCGGTGTGACGACCTCGGCCCAGTCGGGGCTGTCCTCGGGCACGAGGCTCAGCGCCTTCCTGAGGTCGTCGATGACGCCGAGCTGGCCCTTGGAGTTCTTGAACGCCGCCCGCCGCACGATGAGCTGGGCCACCCGTTCGGGCTCCTGGCTCTCGTCCAGCTCGGACAGGGCGGCCTTGACGAACTTGACGCCCTTGTCCGCGTCGCCGCCGGCGTTGGCGGACTCGGCGGCGCGTTCCAGCACGGCGACGTGGTCGGCGCCGATGACCTCGGCCGCGTCGTCCACCCGGTCCCAGAGCATGAGGACGCGTTCGAGCAGCGGGAGCGCCTCGGTGTAGGCGAACGCCTTGAACGACTTGCGGGCCGCCTCCCAGGCGGAGATCAGGGCCCAGCGGTCGTTGCGGGCGCCGTACCAGTGGTGTGCCAGCTCGACGGCGGCGCGGCCGGGCGGGACGAGCGTGCGGTCCTTGGAGATCTCCTCGGCGAACCTGGCGTGCAGGCGCTGGTGCTCGCCGGGCAGCAGCTCGTCGTGCACGGCCTCGCGGATGAGGGAGTGCCTGAAGACGTAGGCCCGGCTGTCGGCGATCTGCAGCACGTTGCCGGCGATGGCGGGGCGCAGCGCGGTCTCCAGCTCGACGTCGGACAGGCCGCTCACGGCCGCCAGCAACGCGTGGCCGACCCGGTTGCCACCGGCGGCGGCGACGCGCAGGACGCGCTGGGTCTCCTCGGGCAGCCGCTCGACGGAGTTGAGGATCAGGTCCTGCATGGACTCGGGGAAGGTGCACTCCTCGCCGCTCTCCAGCATGGCCTCGACGAACAGCGGGATGCCCTCGCTGCGTTCGTAGACCTTCTCGACCTTGCCGTACTCCGGGGCCTTGCCGAGGATCGCGGCCATCTGCTGGGCGACCTCGTCCCTGGACAGGCGGGGCAGGTCGAGCCGGTGCACGCCGTGGACCCGGCCGAGCTCGGCCAGCACCGGCCTGAGCGGGTGCTGGCGGTAGAGGTCGTCGGAGCGGTAGGTCATGAGGATCAGCACCTGCGGGGCCTGCAGGTTGCGGCTGAGGAAGGCGATGAGGTCGCGGCTCGAGCGGTCGGCCCAGTGGATGTCCTCGATGACGAGGATGGTGGGGCGCTGGTCCGCGAGGCGTTCGAGGAGGGTGAGGAACTGCTCGAAGAGCCGGGCGCGGTCGGTGTCGGTCTCGCCGTCGCCGCTGGGCTCGCCGAACTCGGGCAGCAGCCGGGCGAGGTCGCGCTCGGCGCCTTCCGGCAGCAGCCCGGCCACGGCGGCCGGGCCCTGCTCCCTGACGAGTTGCCGCAGGGCGGCGGTGAAGGGCGCGTACGCCAGGCCCTCGGTGGACAGCTCCACGCAGCCCCCGAACAGCACGTGGGCGCCGCCGGTCGTACAGTGCTCGGCGAAGCGCTGGACCAGGCGGGTCTTGCCGACTCCGGCCTCGCCGCCGAGCAGGACGGCCGTCACCGTGCCTTTTCTGGCCTCGTCGAAGCTTTCGGACAGAGCCGCCAGCTCCTCCTCCCGTCCTACGAAGACAGGACTGACAGAACGTCCGCGCATGTCATCCAGCATGTCATGCCTTATCCGCTGCTTTCGACGCCTTTTAAGGGGGTTGTGAGGCCCGGCCGCGAGGGAGGTTGCGGCCGGGCTCTCGTGGGGTGGTCATGAGGAACGGCGCTTGCCGAAGAACGAGCGGCGCTCGGACTTGTTGTGGCGTTCGGCCTCGCGTACGCGCCGGTGCTCGGCGGCCGCCTGACGCAGTTCGTTCGCGTGGTTCTTCATGAGCTCGAACTCGATCTCGGGATGCATGGTGTTTCTCCTGAAATTTCGTGCTTTCTTCCTGACATCTTTAAGAATCGTGCTAAGGCCCTGGTCACCACATCGGGTGGATGCCTTATCTCCGGCGTGCGCAGGCGTACGACATACCTAGGACCCGGGCCCGCGGTGCCCTAAGGTGGTCCGGTTTGGAGGTAGAGGCCCTGGTCGGCGATGCTGTCTAGGTGTCAACTGTGACTACCTCGCTCGCGGCGGTCGGCTCGTCCGACGCGGCGCTGCGAGCATTCGTGCACGGCCTGCCCGGGGTTGACCGGGTCGGCGCGGACCAGCGGGCGGCCATGCTGGGCACCCGTTCGATCAAGACCACGGCAAAGGCGCAGGCCATCGACCTGGCCATCTCCATGGTGGACCTCACGACCCTCGAAGGGGCCGACACGGCCGGCAAGGTGCGCGCGATGTGCGCCAAGGCCGTACGCCCCGGCGGTGACGCGCCCTCGGTGGCGGCCGTCTGTGTCTATCCCGACCTCGTCGCCGTGGCCGTCGAGGCGCTCAAGGGCAGCGGTGTCAAGGTCGCCTCGGTGGCCACCGCCTTCCCCAGCGGGCGCACCTCGCTGGAGGTCAAGGTGAGCGACACCGCGCTGGCGGTGGCGGCGGGCGCCGACGAGATCGACATGGTGATCGACCGGGGCGCGTTCCTGGCCGGCGACTACATGAAGGTCTACGAGCAGATCGTCGCGGTGAAGGCGGCCTGCGGAGCGGCCCACCTGAAGGTGATCCTGGAGACCGGCGAGCTGTCCACCTACGACAACGTGCGGCGGGCGTCCTGGCTGGCGATGCTGGCCGGCGCCGACTTCATCAAGACCTCCACCGGCAAGGTGTCGCCGGCCGCCACGCCGCCGGTGACGATGATCATGCTGGAGGCCGTGCGCGACTTCCGCGACGTGACCGGGCGGCAGGTGGGCGTCAAGCCGGCGGGCGGAATCCGTACGACGAAGGACGCCGTCAAGAACCTGGTGCTGGTCAACGAGAGCGCAGGGGATGACTGGCTCACCCCCGACTGGTTCAGGCTGGGCGCCTCCTCGCTGCTCAACGACCTGCTGATGCAGCGCGAGAAGCTGGCCACCGGCCGCTACGCGGGTCCCGACTACTTCACTTTGGACTAGACGATGTTCGAGTATGCACCGGCCCCCGAGTCGCGCGACATCGTTGACCTGAGGTCCTCCTACGGGCTGTTCATCAACGGTGAGTTCGTCGACGGCTCTGGCCCTTCGTTCAAGACCGTCAATCCCGCCACCGAGGAGACGCTGGCCGAGGTCGCCACGGCCTCCTCCGACGACGTGGACCGCGCCGTGCAGGCGGCGCGCAAGGCGTTCGGCGTCTGGAGCGCGCTGCCGGGCGGCGAGCGCGCCAAATACCTGTTCCGCATCGCGCGGATCATCCAGGAGCGGGCCAGGGAGCTGGCCGTGCTGGAGTCGCTGGACAACGGCAAGCCGATCCGGGAGTCGCGCGACGTGGACGTGCCGCTGGTGGCGGCGCACTTCTTCTACTACGCGGGCTGGGCCGACAAGCTGGAGTACGCCGGGTTCGGCAACAAGCCGCTGGGCGTCGCGGGGCAGGTGATCCCGTGGAACTTCCCGCTGCTGATGCTGGCCTGGAAGATCGCCCCGGCGCTGGCCTGCGGCAACACCGTGGTGCTCAAGCCGGCCGAGACGACGCCCCTGACCGCGCTGCTGTTCGCCGACATCTGCCGGCAGGCCGACCTGCCGCCCGGTGTGGTGAACATCGTCACCGGCGCGGGCGAGACCGGCGCCGCCGTGGTGGCCCACCCCGACGTGAACAAGGTCGCCTTCACCGGCTCCACCGACGTCGGCCGGATCATCGCCAGGACCGTCGCGGGCACCGGCAAGAAGCTGACCCTGGAGCTGGGCGGCAAGGCCGCGAACATCGTGTTCGATGACGCCGCCGTCGACCAGGCCGTGGAGGGGATCGTCAACGGGATCTTCTTCAACCAGGGGCACGTGTGCTGCGCCGGGTCGCGGCTGCTGGTGCAGGAGTCGATCCAGGAGGAGCTGCTGGCCGCGCTCAAGCGCCGGCTCGGCACGCTGCGGCTGGGCGACCCGCTGGACAAGAACACCGACATCGGCGCGATCAACTCGGCCGAGCAGCTCGCCAAGATCCGCCGGCTCAGCGAGCTGGGCGAGTCCGAGGGGGCCGAGCGCTGGTCGCCGGCCTGTGAGCTGCCCGGCAAGGGTTTCTGGTTCCCGCCGACGTTGTTCACCGGTGTCGCGCAGTCCCACAGCATCGCCAGGGAGGAGATCTTCGGGCCGGTGCTCTCCGTGCTGACCTTCCGGACTCCGGCGGAGGCCGTGGAGAAGGCCAACAACACGCCGTACGGGCTGTCGGCGGGGGTGTGGACCGAGAAGGGTTCGCGCATCCTGTGGATGGCCGACAGGCTCAGGGCCGGTGTGGTGTGGGCCAACACGTTCAACAAGTTCGACCCCGCCTCGCCCTTCGGCGGCTACAAGGAGTCGGGCTTCGGCCGCGAGGGCGGACGCCACGGGCTGGAGGCCTACCTTGATGTGTGAGCACCGCCGTGCCCGTCGCGCCGGGCGGCGCGCGCAGGCCACCAGTGGGCGCGCCTACGCCAGGGCCGGCCGTCCCGTACGCACCGGCTGGTACGCCCACCGCTGCGGCGTCAGCCGGTGCGGCCAGGTCTTCGTGCCGGTCGAGATGTCGCAGGAGTCCACGTGGAGGGGTCGGGGCGATGAGTAGGTTGTCCGTCAGAAAGACCTACAAGCTGTATGTCGGAGGGGCGTTCCCGCGCTCGGAGAGTGGGAGGTCCTACCCCGTGACCTCGGCCAAGGGCGACTTCCTCGCCAACGCCTCGCGGGCCTCGCGCAAGGACGTCCGCGACGCGGTGGTGGCCGCGCGCAAGGCGTTCCCCGGCTGGTCGGCTGCGACCGCGTACAACAGGGGGCAGATCCTCTACCGCGTCGCCGAGATGCTGGAGGGGCGGCGCGCGCAGTTCGCGGAGGAGCTGGGCGGCGGCAAGCGGGCCGCGCTGGAGCGGGTGGACGCGACCGTGGACCGGCTCGTCTGGTACGCGGGCTGGTCCGACAAGATCGCCTCGGTGCACGGGGCCTCGAACCCCGTGGCCGGGCCCTACTTCAACCTGTCCACCCCCGAGCCGACCGGTGTGGTGGCCGTCGTGGCGCCCGCCGATCCGCTGCTCGGGCTGGTGTCCGTGGTCGCGCCGGCGATCGTGACCGGCAACACCTGTGTCGTGGTCGCCTCCGAGCCCGCGCCGCTGCCCGCGATCACCCTGGCCGAGGTGCTGGCCACCTCCGACCTGCCAGGCGGCGTGGTGAACCTCCTCACCGGCCACCAGAACGAGCTGGCACCGTGGCTGGCGGCGCACATGGACGTCAACGGCATCGACCTGACCGGGGTCGGGGACGCCGACCTGGCGCTGAAGTGCGAGCAGGAGGCGGCGGAGAACCTCAAGAGGGTCCTGCGGCCCGTCGAGGAGGACTGGGCGGCCGATCCCGGCATCGGGCGCATGACGCGGTTCCTGGAGACCAAGACCGTCTGGCACCCCGTCGGGATCTAGAGGGCGCCGAACAGGTTCGCCGGGTCCCACTGGGCCTTGAGGGCGGTCAGGCGCTCGTAGTCCTCCGGTTCGTACGCCTTGCGCACCTCTTCGGGGGTGGCCTGCTCGCCGTACAGGAAGTTCAGCGCCCGGCCGCCCGTGGACCACGGTGACAGCGCGTCCCTGACGGCCTCGTGCACCGGGCGCACCTCTCGCAGGTCCGCGCCCGGGGCCAGGCCGGGGGTCAGCACGGTGGCGAAGTAGAGCGCGTCCCTGTTGCCCACGGAGTTCGGCACGGACTGGGGCTTGGCCAGCGCGCCGCCCAGGTGACGTACCTCCACCACGCCGCGCACGCCGAGCAGCGGCTCCACGGGGAGGTCGCGGAGCAGGGTGTGCGTGGCGTAGTAGCCGGCGGGCTCCGTGGGGTCGTTGTGGATGGAGGCCGAGTCGGTGTACGGCATCTCGGCCACGGTGTCCAGCAGCCGGGGGCCGATCGCGCGCAGCGGGCGCACGAGCTCCTCGCCCTCCTGCGGGTCCCCGGTGCAGGCGATGCGCAGGTGGGCCACGGTCCTGCCGGGGAAGGGCGCCTGGGGGACGTCGGGGAAGGGGATGATCGCGATCGACGAGGTCATCTCCTCGGGGAGGGTCCGCGTCCATTCGTGCCAGGTGCGCAGGGCGGGCTCGACCAGGTCGGTGTCGAAGTAGAGCCCGCCGCCGTACAGCCGCTCGACCGGCACGAGGCCGATCTCCAGCGCGGTCACCACGCCGAACCTGCCCCGGCCGCCCACCAGCGCCCAGAACAGGTCGGGGTCGCTGTCAGGCGTGACGTGGCGCGGTTCGGCGTCGGCCGTGACCACGTCCACGGCCCGCACCTGGTCGGCCGCGTAGCCGTACCGCCTGGCCAGGAGCCCGATGCCGCCGCCCAGCGTGTACGACACCGCGCCCACGGCCGGGGACGAGCCCGACAGCGGGGCCAGGCCGTGCTCGGCCGCCGCCTCGATGACCCGATCCCAGCGCACCCCTGCCTCGATGCGGGCGGTGGCGGTGGCGGGGTCGACGGTGACGGCGTTCATCCTGCTCGTGGTGATGAGCAGGCCGCCGGTGGCGGGGACGGGCAGGCCGTGCCCGGTGGCCTGGACGGCGATGGGCAGGCCGTCAGCGGCGGCTCCGGCCACGGCCCGGCGGACGTCTTCCGGGGTCGTGGCGGGGACGATCAGGTCGGGCCGGTGGGAGATGCGGGTCTGGAAGCCGACTCGTTCGGCGTCATAGTTTGGGTGGTTTTTATCCATACATCCAGGATGTCGAGCCCGGAGCTATACGTCCAAGAGATAGTTATTCTGACATCCATAAGCCATCGTTATGAGAAGCCGGGCGGTCTGAGCGGTGGGTGGGCGGCCTGGAGCTGGGCGGCCAGGCCCAGGAGGTGGGGCTCGCCGCCGGGTGGGGCGATGATCTGGACGGCGATGGGCAGCGCGCTGGAGTGAGTGGCCAGGGGGACGGTGATGGCGGGCCAGCCGCACATGTTCCACGGGCCGGCGGCGGGGGCGTACCTGATGTTGCGTGAGAGGTTGCGCAGGAGGCCGCGGGCGCCCCAGCGGTCGGCCTTCGGCGGGATGGCGGCCAGGGCGGGGGTGATCAGCACGTCGGCCTCGCCGAACCACTGGTCGGCGCCGTAGCCGCGCCAGCGTTCCCGGCCGCGCATGCCGTCCAGCTTGAGCGCGGCCAGCACGCGGCCCGCGCGGGCCAGCGCACGGGTACGGCGTTCGAGCCGCCCGCGGTCGAGGCCCTCGACGGACTCGGCGGCCCTGACCAGCCACGTCGCGATGGTGGCCGGGCCGAGCCAGGCGGGCAGCCGGCTCTCGTGCTCGACCACCGTGTGCCCGGCCACGCGCAGCGTCTCCGCGGCCCCGCGTACCGCCGCCCTGAACTCCTTGTCCATCGTCAGCCCGGCAGGCAGCGGCTGAGGGGCGTAGGCCACGCGCAGGTCGAACGGGTCGGGGGCGTCCGGTGGCGGTTGCGGCTCCCAGACCTCGTCGTCGTCCGCCCAGACCGAGCGGAGCATGCGCGGCGGGGGCTCGATCCGGTGACCGCCACGCCACGCCTCGGCCAGCGACGGATCCGCGGCCAGCACGGACAGCGCGAGCGCCAGGTCGGAGGCGGTCGTGGCCAGCGGGCCGTTCTCGGTGAGGCGGTCCCAGTCGTCGCTCGGCGGTGGCACCAGGTCGGTGCCCGGTTTGATGGCCAGCACGCCGCAGCACGCGGCCGGGATGCGCAGCGAGCCCATGCCGTCGTTGCCGAGCGCGATCGGCACCATGCCCGCCGCCACGGCCGCGGCGCTGCCCGCCGACGAGCCGCCGGCCGTGCGGGAGGGGTTCCACGGGTTGCGGACGATCCCGTACGCGCTGTCGCCGAACGCCACCAGGCCCAGCTCCGGCAGGTTCGTCAGGCCCACCACCACGGCGCCCGCCGCCCGCAGCCGCGCCACCGTCGCGTGATCCTCGGGCGCGGGCGCGTCCGAGGTGGCCGCCGACCCGCCGCGCGTGGCCTCCCCGGCCACCTCCAGATTGTCCTTGACCGCCACCGGCACCCCCGCCAGCGGCAACTCCGCCAGGTCGGGCCGCTGCTGCAGTAGCCGCGCCTCGTCCACGGCACGCTCCCTGACCAGCCGGAACGCACCTACCCTTGAATCCCGCTCCGAGATGGCGTGAAGGTGCTCCTCCACGACGGTCGTGGCCTTGACATCCCCGTGCCGGACGGCCGTCGCGATCTCGATGGCGGACCTACCTGCCCACAACATGACTAGAGTGTGCAGCTTTTCACTCTTCGTTGCGAGGCTCGGTAGGGTCGATCCACGTGAATGGACCTTCGCTCGCGCTCCGTCAGCGCTCCCTGGGTGATCCCTCCGCCGAGTTCCCGCTGTTCCCGCCGCTGACCCGGGGCTGTCCTGCGACAAGCACAGACTCGCTCGCCTATCCGCTTGAGATCACCTACGACTACGCGAAGGTCGATCGGCGGTTGTTCGCGCAGGAGCCCGGGCCCGATCTCGCCCGCTGGTCGCCGCTGCTGCCGCCGCTGGAGGCGCCCACGCTGGGGGAGGGCGGCACGCCGCTGGTGGAGTTCGGGGAGGTGTACGTGAAGGACGAGTCGCGCAACCCGACGTGGTCGCACAAGGACCGGCTCAACCGGGTGGCGATCAGCGCCGCCGTCGCCTGCGGCGCGCCGGGCGTGGTCGTGGCCTCCTCGGGCAACCACGGGGCCTCGGCCGCCGCGTACGCCGCCAGGGCCGGGCTGCGGGCCATCGTGCTGGCCTCCGCCGACTCGCCGCTGGCCGTGCAGGCGTTCGTGCGGGCGTACGGGGCGAAGGTCGTGTCCGTGCCCGTCGAGGCGCGCTGGCCGTTGTTGCGGGAGGTGGTGGATCGGCTCGGCTACCACCCCGTCAGCAACCAGACCGTCACCCATACCGGGCACCCGTTCGGGCCGGAGGGGTACAAGACGATCGCGTACGAGCTGTTCCTGCAGCTCGGAGAGGTGCCCGCGGCCGTTTTCACGCCCACCGGCTATGCCGAGTTGTTGTACGGGGTGTGGAAGGGGTTCGTGGAACTGCGGCTGCTGGGGCTGGCCGACCGCATGCCGCGGATGTTCTCCTGCGAGACCGCCGCCGGCGGGCCGCACGCTCGGGCGCTGGCCACTGGCGTGCCCGCCGCGATCGTCGAGCTGGGGCCCACCGACGCCTACGGGATCGCCGGGACCGTCGGCGGGCATCGGGGGGTCGTCGCCGTGCGCGACAGCGGGGGTGAGGCCGTGCTCGTCACGGATGACGAACTGCGGCGGGCGCAGCGGGACCTGGCTCGTCAGGGGATGTGGCAGGAACTGTCGGGGGCCGCAGGGGTGGCGGGGTATCGGCGGTTGCGGCGGGACTTCGACGGGCCCGTGGTCTGTGTGGCCACCTCCAGCGGGTTCAAGGACGCCGGGGTCGGCAGTGAGCGCTATCCCGTGGTCGAGAATCCTTCTCTGGAGTCTCTTACGGCTTGAGCCAGACGCGGAGCCTTCCTGTGGTGGTGAAGCCGTGTTCCATCGCGGGGTTCGGGTCGCTCTCGTAGCCGAGCAGGTCGCGGCCGGGGTACAGCCTGGCGGCCATCGCGATGGTGTTCGGCCAGGCTTGCGGGCCGAACACGTTGGAGATGCCGCCCGCCGGGGTGATCACCGCGCCGGAGGTGATCGTCCGGCCGGTGCGGCCGAAGACGATCTTCGACTCTTCGAGCAGGGCCTCTCGGAAGAGGTTCCGCGCGCCGTGCGCCTGCTCCCATTCGCGCAGCGTCGCCGCGTCCTCGACCACTTCCCAGGTGGTGGGGGTGGGGCCGGGGGCCGGGCGGTGGATCCACTGGGCCTCGAACAGCACGTCGAAGCCCGGCAGGTCGAGGGTGGCGAAACTGTCCTTGACCGACGCGCCTGGACCCGGGTCGATGTTTTCGAGGATGTCCCGCGCGCTGGCCTGGGGGGTGAGGGTGACGGCGTCGGGATAGAGGGGCGGGGTTCTGACCGGGTTGGTCCAGGCGTGTTCGGTGAACGTGCCGGGGATGCCGTGGGTGCGGCACATCAGGTCGCACCACATCGCGTTGTCGCGGGCCGCCGCGATCACTTCGTACGGCGGGTGGGCTTCGTCGTCAGGGGGTCTTCCGGCCACGGGTGCTTAGGGTAGCGGCCGCGCATCTCGGCTCGTACGTGGCGATAGCCCTCGCGCCAGAACGAGGCCAGGTCAGCCGTCACCGCCAGCGGGCGGCCCGCCGGAGAAAGCAGGTGGACCAGGACCGGGACGCCCGCGATCTTCGGGGTCTCCAGCCAGCCGAACAGCTCCTGGAGCTTGGCCGCCAGCACCGGCTGGTCGCCCGAGTAGTCCACGCGGATGTTGGAGCCGCTGGGGACCTCCATGCGTTCCGGGGCCGTGGTCTCCAGGCGTTCGCTCCACGGGATCAGGCGTTTCAGGGCGGTGGCCACGTTCACGCGTTCCAGGTCGGCCCGGCGGCGGGCTCTGGACAGTTCGGGCTCCAGCCACTGGTCGGCCAGGTCCATGAGGTCGTCCATGGAGGGCCAGGGGGCGCCTATCGCTCGGTGGCAGAAGGCGAGGCGGTCTCGCAGGGCCTTGGCCTCCTTGGTCCAGGTGAGGATCTCCTCCGTGCGCAGGCCGTACAGGATGGCCGCTCGGACGTCGGCGTTCTTGAGAGGGGTGGAGGAGAGCTCGATCGCGCCGAGGCGTTCGATCGTGCGGGCGGAGACGTCGCCGCGGCGCTCTCCTGGCGGGACCCGCCAGATGATCTCGTCCTCGATCGTGGTGCCCGTCGCCTGGCGGGCCGTCCGCTCGTCGATCACCACCGCCTGCCTGATGCGGGCCGAGGCCGAGCCGGTCGGGCGGTCGGCTATCGCGATGGCGAGCCATTCCGCCGTGTGGAGTCTGGAGCCCTCGGGGAGCTGGGCCTGAGTGCCGGAGGCCATGAGGTAACCGCCGCCGCGCTTTCTCGCCACCCGCTCGGGGAAGGCCAGCGCCACCGCCGATCCGGCCAGCTCGTCGTCCGGCGCGCTGCCGCGGCCGCTGGTGGCGCGGCGCAGGCGCCTGGTCTCCTGGCGCCAGCGCGCGGCGAAGCCCGTGCCGCCGCGTCGGGCCGTGCGCCAGACCTCCACCAGGTCGTCGGAGGCGTCGCGGGGGAGCTGCTCCGACAGCAGGGCCACCACTTCCGCCGCGTCCGGGCCGAGGTCGAGCAGGGCGCGCGCCAAGCGGGGATGCACGCCCGCGAGCGCCATCCGCCGCCCCCGGTCCGTCACCCTGGCGGGCTGCTCGACGGCGCCGAGTGCCTCCAGGGTGCGCGTGGCGGCGGACATCGCGGCCGGTGGGGGCGGGTCCAGCAACGCCAGGCCGGTGGCATCCGGGGAGCCCCAGCAGGCGGCCTGGAGGGCGAAGGAGGTCAGGTCGGCCAGGGCGATCTCCGGTCTGGCGTGGTCGGCGAGTCGGTCGTGGTCGGCCGCCGACCAGCAGCGGTAGACCGTGCCGGGGGCCTCGCGGCCCGCCCGCCCCGCGCGCTGGGTGGCGGAGGCCTTCGAGACGCGGACCGTGGTGAGGGAGCCGAGGCCGCGGGCGTGGTCCGTACGCGGTTCGCGGGCCAGGCCCGAGTCCACCACCACGCGGACGCCGGGGACGGTCAGGCTGGACTCGGCGACCGACGTGGCCAGCACCACCCTGCGGGCCTGGCCGGGGGAGAGCACGGCGTCCTGGACGTGGGCCGGGGCCTGGCCGTGCACCTGGAGGAGGTGCTCCACGTCCCCGGCCAGCATTCCGGCCACCCTGCCGATCTCCCCCACGCCGGGCAGGAAGCACAACACGTCGCCGTCCTGTTCCGCGAGCGCGCGGCGGACCACCGAGGCCACGTGGGACAGCAGCGCGGGATCGACGCGCAGGCCGTGCGGCGGGGCTACCGGGCGCGGTGGCGGAGCCCAGACGGTCTCGACGGGGTGGGTGGTTCCTGTCGCGGCGACGACGGGGGCTTTGAGCAGATCGGCCCAGGGCCGGGCGTCGGCGGTGGCGGAGGTGGCCAGCAGGCGCAGGTCGGGGCGGAGCGTTTCGCGTACGTCGAGGAGGAACGCCAGCGCCGTGTCGGCGTCGAGGTGGCGTTCGTGGCATTCGTCGAGCACGACCGCGTCCACGCCCGGGAGCTCCTGGTCGCGCTGGAGGCGTTGCAGGAGGACGCCCGTGGTGACGACCTCGACCATGGGGTTGGCGCCTATGTGTCGTTCGCCCCTGATCGTGTAGCTCACGCCCATCCGGCGGGCCGCCGCTCGTACGGCCAGGCGCCGGGGCTCGGCCACCAGCACCCGCAGGCCCGTCTCGGCCAGGGCCAGCGGCACCACGGTGGTCTTGCCGGTGCCGGGCGGGGCGGTGAGCACGGCGCTTCCGTGGTGGCCGAGGGCGGTGAGCAACTCGGGGAGGACGTGCCTGATGGGCAGCGCCTCAGGACTGGGCATGGGCCTCGGCGGGGAGTCGGTGGGCGGCGTAGAGGACCGTGTCGAGCAGGCCGGGGAAGCGGCTCTCCAGGTCGGCGCGGCGCAGGCTCATGTACTTCAGCCTGCCCTCCTGCTTGGTGACCACCACGCCGGCCTCGCGCAGGGTGCGGTAGTGGTGTGAGGCGGTCGACTTGTGCACGCCGAGGTCGTCGCCCGCGTTGGTGCACGTCATCTCCCCGGCGACGGCCAGGCGGATGACGATCTGCAGGCGTACGGGGTCGCTCAGCGCCCGCAGGACCTCCGTGAGCTGGATGTCCTCCGTGGCTGGATGCGGTAGCAGGCGCATGGTCGAAGCCTACCTCCGTTTTATTGTTTGACAACGATCCAACCATACGTCAGTTTGATGGGCATCCAACTTTTCCGTATGGAGGCTCCATGAGTTCGCGGCTCTATCCGATGGCCGCCGGAAATTTCGCCATTGGCACCGGCATGTTCGTGACGGCTGGGCTGCTGCCGTCCATCTCGGCGGATCTGGGGGTCTCCCTGTCCGCGGCGGGGCAGCTCATGACGGTGTTCGCGCTGGCGTACGCCGTGTTGTCGCCCCTGCTGGCCGCCCTGACCGTACGGATGTCGCGCCGGACGTTGTTGCTGGTGGCCATGGGCGTGTTCGTGCTGGGGAACGTGTTGACCGCGCTGGCGCCCACATACCCGCTGGTCCTGCTCACGCGCGTGGTGGCGGCGGCGGGGGCGGCGATGTTCACCCCGACCTCCTCGGCCCTGGCGAACGCGCTGACCGAGCCCGAGCGGCGCGGGCGCGCGCTGGCGCTGGTGATGGGCGGGCTGAGCGTGGCGTCGGCCATCGGGGTGCCGCTCGGGACCTGGCTCGGTGAGGCCGTGAACTGGCGGGCCACGTTGTGGATGGTCACGGCGCTCGGCGTGATCGGGCTGGTCTGGGTCGCCCTCCGGGTGCCCGACGCGCGGGTCCAGGCCGCTGGGCGGCTGCGGGAGCGGTTCGAGCCGCTGCGCGACCGGCGGGTGCTGGCGGTGATGGTCACGCAGTTGCTGATGTTCTGGGCGGCGTTCAGCGCCTACACCTACATCGGGTCGCTGTTCGACCTGCCGCTCCCCGCGCTGTTGTGGGCGTGGGGGCTGGGCGGGATCGTGGGGAACCTGCTCGGCGGGCGGCTCACCGACGTGTACGGGCCGCGCAGGATGATCATGATCGGCATGGGCGCGTCCGTGGTGTTCCTCGCGCTCATCCCCGTCGCGAACCTGGCCCTGCCCGTCGCCCTCGTTTGGGGCTTCCTGTGGGGGGCCGTCGGGTGGCTGATCGCGCCCGCCCAGCAGTTCAGGACCGTCATGGCGGTGCCCGGCAACGTGCCGATCGGGCTGGGGCTGTTGTCGTCGGCCCAGTACCTCGGGTTGTTCCTGGCGGGGGTGGCCGGCGGGGCGGCGCTGGACGGGTACGGGAGGGCGGGCGTGGTCGTGTTGTCCGTGGCTCTCGGGGTGGTGGGGCTGGCCTTCACGCTGGTCACCTACCGGGGGGCCGTGATCTCCCCCAAGGTGAGCGTGCCGGCCAGGTGACGCCCGAGGGCATACTGAGCGCCGTGACTGATGACGAACTGCGGGAGAAACTGGCTGATCTGCTGACCCGGGACCAGAGTGACCCCGAGGTGCTGCTGCAGATCGCCTACACCAATGACTCGCTGGGCAACGAGCACGAGGCGCTGCCGTACTACGAGAAGGTGCTGGCGGCGGGCGCGAGCGACCGGCTCGGCACGTGGACCGGCTATGGCAGCACGCTGCGGGGGTGCGGGCGTTACGAAGACGCGCTGGCGGCCTTCGACGAAGGGCTGAAGGAGTTTCCCGGTGACGCGGGGCTGCGCACGTTCCGCGCCATGGCGCTGCACAATCTGGGCAGGCATCGTGAGGCCGTACAGGACCTGCTGATGCTCCTTGCCGAGACCGGGCAGGTCGGGGGGTATGAGCGGGCGGTGAAGTTCTACGCGGACAATCTCGACCTCACCTTCTGAACGAAGGCCACACCTTCTGAACGAAGCCCACACCTTTGAGCGAAGGCCACACCTTTTGAGCGGAGGTCGCCCGGCCGCGGATCCGTCTGGGAGGGGATCTGCGGTCAGTCGGCAGGGGGACGACGGCCGGGGGCCGCTGTTCGTAGCGTCGGCGGCATGTTCAGTGATCAGGTGAGTTTTCGTCGTGTCGCGGCGGGTGTGCTGCTGATCGTGGCGCCGCTGCTCCAAGCCATCGCCGTCGTCGTCGATCCCGGGACCTGGGGGGACGATCGGGAGGCGGTCAGTTTCGCGGCGAATCCCGCGCTCGCCCAGATCCAGTCCGTTCTCTACCACTGGAGCTGGATGCTCATGGCCGTGGCGGTGCTCGGCCTCGTGCATCTGACCAGGCGGAAGGCCACGCGGCTCGGGCACGTGGCGGGGGCGCTGACCGTGATCGGGTATCTGCAGTTGTCCGGGCTGCTGCTCAGCGATCCGGTGGAGTGGTGGCTGGGGCGGCATCACTCGCCGGAGGAGGCGCAGCGGATCCTCGATGAGATGCTCGGCCTGCCCGGGGTCGTGTTCGGGTTCCAGATGCCGTGGATGTTCTTCGGCTTCTTCGGGTTGCCGGTGCTGACCGTGGCCGTGTGGCGGGCCGGGTTCGTCGGGTGGTGGGCGCCCCTGGTCGTGGCCGTGGGGTATCTGGGGTCGTTCGCCCTCTCGTACGGGCTGCTGACCGTGGTGTTCTGGGGGGCGCCCGTCGTCGCCCTGGGCTGGATCGGGGTGAAGGTGCTGCGGATGGGAAACGACGGGTGGGCGGCCTACTATCCGGCGGCGGTCAGCCTTGAGCGGGAATCCAGCCCAGCGTGACCGCGAGGATGACGAAGAAGCCGAGGATGATGCGGTAGATCACGAAGGCCGTGAAGCGGTGGGTGCTGATGTAGCGCAGGAACCAGGCGACGGCCGCGTAGCCGACGACGAAGGAGATGACGGTGGCGAGGATCGTGGGGCCCCAGGCGGGGGCGGGGCCCTCGCCGATGTCCTTGAGCTCGAAGATGCCCGAGGCAAGGACGGCGGGGATGGCCAGGAGGAAGGAGTATTTCGCGGCGTCCTCGCGGCGGTAGTCGAGCAGCAGACCCGCCGTCACGGTGCCGCCCGAGCGGGAGACGCCCGGGATCAGGGCCAGGGACTGGGCGAAGCCGTAGATGACGGCGTGGGTGATGCTGAGGTGCTTCTCCAGCGTGAGCTTGTTGCGGGCCGTGTGGTCGGCGAACCAGAGGATGAGGGCGAAGACGACCAGCGTGGTGCCCACCAGGCGGAGATCGCGGAAGACCGTTTCGATCTGGTCTTTCAGCACCAGGCCGAGGACGGCGATGGGAAGGGTGCCGATGATGACATACCAGCCCATGCGGGCGGCCCAGTGGCTGCGCAGGTCCTTGTTGAACAGGGAGCGGGTCCAGGTGGAGATGATCTGCCAGATCTCCTGGCGGAAATAGATCAGCACGGCGGTCTCCGTGCCGAGCTGGATGACCGCCGTGAACGCCGCCCCCGGATCCTGCCAGCCGGCGAAAGCGGAGACCACCCGGATGTGGGCGCTGGAGGAGATCGGCAGGAACTCCGTGAGCCCCTGGACCAACCCCAGAACCACCGCTTCTAGCCAGCCGATCACGCTACACACCTCTCGGAACACGCGGGAGTGACGAGGGTGAGGTTAGCGGAATCGGGGACCCAGCAGTTGTTCGCGTAAGGCGTTGAGCTGATGGGAGTGCTCCACCGAGCGGGGCTCGTCGAGGGTGTCGAGAGCCAGGAGCAGGGCGTCGGCGACGATGATGCCGGTCAGGGGCTCGGCGGTGATGCCGGTGGGGGTGTGGGGGGCCGCCAGGACGGCGTCCACGCGGTCGGCGAACGAGCCGACGAGTTCGTCGGAGATCAGGATGGTGCCCGCGCCCACCGCCTTCGCGCGGTCGATCAGGATGGTGATCTCCTTGAGCTTGCGTGCCGGCTGGAAGACGACCAGCGCCTCGCCGTGCGTCAGCCAGAGGAGGTCGTCGGCCAGGGCGAAGCCGGTGGCGGAGACGGCGCGGGCGCGGTGGCCGCGACGGTTGAGCTTGAGCGCCAGGTGGTGGGCGGCCGGCTCGGAGGCGCCCGCCCCGTAGACGAACACGCCGGGCGCGTTGACCAGCAGCTCGACCGCTTTCTTGAACGCCTCCGCGTCGAGCAGCCTGCTGCAGTGCTCGACGCGCTCGCGCGCCTCGTCGAAGACGCGCTGCCAGATGCCGGACAGGTCCTGGCCGACGTGGCTGATGCGCTGCTTGAGGCGCACGTCGGGAGCCACCGCCGAGGTGAACTCGGCCGCCAGCGCCCGCTTCAGGCCCGGCAGGCCGCCGAAGCCCAGCCGCTGCATCGTGCGCACCACCGTTGCGTTGCTGGTGCCCGTCGCGGTGCCCAGCTCCTGCGCGCTGGCGAAGAGGATCTGATCCGGCGACGTGGAGATCAGGTAATGGCACACAGCCCGCTCAGCTGGTGACAAATCATCCCAAAGCTGTCTGACCTGAGCCCTGAGCTGCTCGATCGGGCTTTGTGTATTCTCCATTACAACTCTTGACTCCCGTGTATCGACCGTTACTCTGGCCTTGGAAACGACCGCTACAGGCTCGCCGCCCCCTGAAATGAACGTTACAGGCTTCCGGCCGGTCCAAGGAGCACCATTGAGTGTCACATCCCTGCCCCTCGTCGAGATCTCCGGCGCTCCGCGCGAGCGGGGGCGGCAATACGGCGAGCAGGCGCGCGAGCGCATCGGGCGCGCGCTGACCTACTACGCCGAGGCGTTCGCGCACTCCAGCGGCCTGTCGTGGGGGCAGGTCGTGGAGCGGGCGGCGCGCTGGGTGGAGCCGAGCAAGGCGTTCGCGCCCGAGCTGGTCGAGGAGATGGAGGGCATCGCCGAGGGGGCCGGGATCGACTTCCTCGACGTGCTGGCGCTTAACGCCAGGGGCGAGATCATCTACGACACCACCTTCAGCTCCATGGAGCCCGACGGGTGCACCTCGTTCGCGCTGATGGGGGAGGCGTCGGGCGACGGGCACGTCTACGCGGGCCAGAACTGGGACTGGCGCGACGGCGTGTCCGACACGCTGATGGTGCTCAGGATTGTCCAGCCGGGGCGGCCCACGGTGATCATGCACGTCGAGGCGGGGCAGGTCGGGCGGCAGGGGGCCAACTCGGCGGGCATCGCGCTCAACGCCAACGGGCTCGGTGGGCGCTTCGACGACTCGGTGGGCGTGCCGCAGACGCTGATCAGGCGCAGGGTGCTCGACAGCGGCGACCTCAACTCCGCCCTGGAGGCACTGACCAAGTCGCGGGCCCACATCGCCAGCAACGCGCTGGTCACCCACAGGGAAGGGTTCGCGATCGACCTGGAGACCACCCCGGGAGCGGTCGGGTGGATGTACCCGTCCGACGGGCTGCTCGTGCACGGCAACCACTACCAGGCGTTCGTGCCGCCACAACTGGCCGGCGACTACCGGCCCAGCGCCGACTCGTTGTTCCGGGTGCCGAGGGCCGAGGGCGGGCTGCGTCTCGTCCGCGAGGCGTCCGGCACCGACGAGGCCCGCAAGCGGATCAGGCTCGCCATGTCCGACCACCTGGGCTACCCCGAGTCCCTCTGCACCCATCCCGACGAGACCCAGCCCGCCGTCAAGCGGTGGGCGACCCTGCTGTCGAGCTGCGTCGACCTCACCACGGGCGACTACTTGATCGCGGCCGGCACGCCCTGCGACCACGAGTACGAGCGCGTGCCCTGGAACCTCTACGACGGACCGTATGGAGAAGTGACCACGTGAGAAGACTCATCCCCCTGGTCGGGCTCGCCTGCCTGGTCGCCGCCTGCGGCGGGCCCGCCGCGACCACCAAGGCTCCCGATCCCGCCAAGCTCACACTCGTCGATCGCACGGCCACGGCGGCCGGTCCGCTCGACAACGCCGTCTGGCTGCTCGACAAGGAGCCGGGCACGCTCGACCTCGACGCCGACGGCGGCACCCCCAACCGCACGATCATGGCCAACGTCTGCGAGCGCCTCATGCAGACCCAGCCCGACATGACCGTCAAGCCGTGGCTGGCGGAGAAGGCGGAGCGGCCCGACTCCAAGACGATGGTGCTCATGTTGCGTCAGGACGCCACGTTCCACGACGGGTCGAAGATGACGGCCGACGACGTGGTGTGGAGCCTGAAGCGGCACGCGGGCGAGGGCATGGACGAGTCCGACGAGTTCGAGGACGTCGCCTCGGTCGCCAAGAGCGGCGAGCACGAGGTCACGATCGCGTTCAAGAGGCCCAACGCGCTGTTCGAGCAGGCCATCGCCGGGGGCGCGGGGATCGTGCTCAACCGGAAGGTCGTCGAAAGGCAGGGCAAGGAATACGGCACGCCGGGGGGCGAGGACGCCTGCGGCGGGCCCTACCGGGTGAAGGAGTGGAAGTCCGGGTCGCAGCTCACGATCGAGCGTTATGACGGCTACTGGAACAAGGACGTCAAGCCGCTCACCAAGAGCGTCACGTTCCAGTGGGCCGAGGACACGGCGCTGGTCAACAGCCTGGTGACGGGGGCGGCGCAGGGAGCCTACCTGTCGGACACCGGGCCCGCCGTCGCGCTCCAGGCGAACCAGGCGGTGAGCGTGGCCTACGGCGCGACCACGCGGGTGTTCGTGTTGCTGCCGACCGATCGCGGGGTGATGAAGGATCCGAAGATCCGGCGCGCTCTGTCGCTGGCCGTGGATCGGGCGGGGATCGCCAAGTCCGGCTTCGCGGGGCTGGCCAGGCCGTGGAAGGTGCCGGTGGGGGCCGGGGCGTGGTCCTACGAGAAGGAGGCGTTCCAGGCCGCCTACGACCAGCTCCAGGGGGCGCCGGACTCGCCGCAGGTCGAGGAGGCCAAGAAGCTGGTGCAGGAGGCCGGGTCGCCGAAGGAGCCGATCGTGGTGGCGACCGACGGCGAGCAGTCACGCACGGTGATCGCCAACGCCGTCGTCGACGCGGCCAAGAAGATCGGCCTGACGGCGCAGATCAAGACCGTCCCCGCGGCGGAGTTCGGCAGCTTCTACACCGACAAATCCCTGCGCGCGCAGGTCGATCTCGTGCCTGACGACTGGTACATCACCAAGTCCGACCCCATCGGCTTCTACGACAACGGCCTGACCGGCTCGGCCAACAACTGGGTCAAGTTCAGCTCGCCCGCCTACGACGATCTCGTGGCCAAGGCGCTGGAGGCCACCGACCAGGCCGCCCGCGCCAAGGACGTCATCGAGCTGCAGAAGATGTTCACCGCCGACATGGTGTGGATCTCGCTGGTCGAGGTGCCCAACGCGGTCGTGCTCGGCAGCAAGGTGACCGGCCCGCCCGCCTCCCAGGTCCATATGGGCTATCCGTGGGCGGCCGATCTCGGGGCCAAGGGCTGAGCCAGTGGTCCGCAAGCTGGCCGGGCTGGTCGCGACGCTGCTCGCCACCTCGTTCGTGATCTTCGTGGCGTCCTACGCGGCGCCCGGCGATCCGGTCACGTTCCTGGCGGGCGGCAAGGAGAACCTGACGCCCGAATACCTGGCGGCGATCCGCGTCCAATATCACCTGGACGACCCGTTCCTGGTGCAGTACGGGCGCTGGCTGGGCGACGCGGTGACCGGCGACCTCGGGCGCTCCACCCAGTACAACGACCAGGTCGGCGACCTGCTGCTGGCCCGGCTGCCGAGCACGCTGGGGCTGGTGGCGTATTCGGCGGTGTTGTTCGTGGTCTTCGGGGTGGCGCTGGGGGTGCTGGCGGCGGTGCGCGGCGGGCGGACCGACTCGGCGGTGGTGGCCGGCACGACGTTCGCCACCTCGGTGCCGCCGTTCGTCGTCGCCACGGCGCTGATCTCGCTGTTCGGGGTGCAACTCGGCTGGTTCCCGGTCATGGGCGGCGGGTCGCTGTGGCACCTGACGTTGCCCGCCGTGACGCTGGCGCTCGGCGCCCTCGCCATCATCAGCCGCGTGACCAGGCAGTCCATGATCGAGCAGCGCGAGCTCGACCATGTGACCGTGGCCCGCGCCTCGGGGCTGCCGGAGCGGCTGATCGTGGTCAGGCACGTGTTCCGCGGCGCGCTGGGGCCGATCGTGACCATGTGCGGGCTGGTCACGGCCGGGATGCTCGCGGGCACGGTGACCGTGGAGACCGCCTTCGGGCTCAACGGGATCGGCTCGCTGCTCGTGAACGCGATCAACACCCACGACTTCCCCGTGACGCAGGCGGTGCTGCTGCTCATGGTCACCGCCTACATCGCCGTGACCACCCTCGTCGAAATGGCGCAACCGCTGATCGATCCCCGAGTGAGGAGGCAGGCATGACCACGGCGGTCGCCACGCTGTCGCCCAAGACGGCGCGGCCCCTCGGTTACTGGCTGGCCACGGCCTTCCTCGTGCTCGTCGTCGTGGCGGCCGCGCTGGCGCCGCTGGTGACGCCGTACGATCCTGACGCGGTCGACTTCGCCGCCACGCTCGCCCCGGTGTCCCCCGAGCACCTGCTCGGCGCCGACCAGTCGGGCCGCGACCTGCTCTCCAGGGTCCTCCACGGCGCCCGCACCTCCCTCATCGGCCCCCTGGTGCTGCTGGCCATCGCCTCGGCGCTGGGCGTCGCGCTGGGGACACTGGCCGCCTGGCATCGGGGGTGGGTGGACGCCGTGGTGTCCCGGCTGACCGACGTCATGTACGCCTTCCCCGGGCTGCTGTTCGTGGTGCTGATCGTGGCGGTGTTCGGCAATGGGATGACGACGGCGGTGGTGGCGCTCGGGCTGGCGTACACGCCGACGATCGCCAAATACACCCGCAGCGTCGCGCTGGGCGAATGCGGCAAGCCGTACATCGACGCCTATCGGGTGCAGGGCATGGGCGGGTTCACCATCTGCGTGCGGCATCTGGTGCCCAACATGGCGCGTTCGATCGTCGGCTACCTGGTCGTGCTGTTCGGCGAGGGGCTGATGAGCCTGGCCACGCTGAGCTTCCTGGGGTTCGGGGCGCAGCCGCCGTCCTCCGACTGGGGGCTCATGGTCAAGGAGGGGCAGCCGGCGATCGTGCAGGGGGCGTTCCTGCCGGTGCTGGTGCCGGGCGCGGCCATCGCGCTGGTGGTCGTGTCGTTCAACGTGATCGGCGTACGCCTGGCCGACCGCATGGGCGTGAGGGGGACGTGATGCTGCTCTCGGTGGAAGGGCTGACGATCGAGGCGGGCGGCCGGCGGCCGATCCTGCGCGAGGTGTCGCTCGGCGTCGGCAAGGGCGAGATCGTGGGCCTGGTTGGGGAGTCCGGCTCGGGCAAGTCCACGATCGCCCGCTCGGTGCTGCGCCTGCTGCCCGCCCATGCCCGGGTCTCCGGCCGGGTGGCGGTGTCCGGCGATGACGTGCTCACGATGTCGCCCGCCGCGCTCAGGGATCTGCGGGCCTCGCGGGTGTCGATGATCTACCAGGATCCGCGGTCGTCCCTCAACCCGGTTCGCCGGATCGGTGACTTCCTGACCGAGCGCATGGTGCTCACGCTGGGCCGGCCCAAGGCCGAGGCGCGGGCACGGGCGCTGGAGCTGCTGGACGCGGTGGGGATGCGTGATCCCGAGTTGCGGATGCGGCAGTATCCGCACGAGTTGTCCGGCGGCATGTTGCAGCGCGTGGTGATCGCCGCCGCGCTGGCCGCCGATCCGGCGCTGCTGCTGGCCGACGAGGCGACGAGCGCGCTCGACGTCACCACCCAGGCCGAGACGCTGGCGCTGCTGCGGCGGGTGCAGGCGGAGCGGGAGCTCGGCATGTTGTTCATCACGCACGATCTGCACCTGGCGGCGGCCTTCTGCGACCGCATTCACGTGCTCTACGCGGGCACGGTGGTGGAGTCGCGGCCGGCCAAGGAGCTGTTCGAGGACCCGCGCCATCCCTACACCGCCGGTCTGCTGGCCTGCACGCCCGAACTGGGCGACCCTCGTCCGATCCAGCCCATTCCCGGCCGGCCGCCGTCGCTGGACGACGCCTTCACGGGCTGCCCGTTCGTGCCCCGGTGTCCCGGGGCGACGCAGGCTTGCGAGGAGTGGCAGCCGGTGCCCGTGAGCGTGTCCGGCGGGTCCGCCGCCTGCCGGCTGGTGGAGGTCTGATGCTCGCCGTAAACGATCTGCGCAAGTCCTTCGGCGCCACGGTGGCCGCCGACGACGTCTGTTTCGACCTGGCCGCGGGCGGCTCGCTCGGGCTGGTCGGTGAGTCGGGATCGGGGAAGACCACGATCGCCCGCATGCTCGTCGGCCTCGTCACCCCCGACTCGGGCACGATCACCGTGGACGGGCGGGAAAGGGGCCTGAGAGAGCGCGGCAGGGCCGCCAGGCTGCGCAGGGCCAGGGAGATCCAGATGGTCTTCCAGGACCCCTACCTCTCGCTCGATCCCCGGCTGACGGCCGAGCAGTGCCTGCACACGGCGCTCAGGCTGCACGGCAAGCCCCGCACGCGCGCTCCGGAGCTGCTGGAGCAGGTCGGGCTGGGCAGCCGCGAGGCCGGGGCGCGGCCGCACCAGCTCAGCGGCGGGCAGCGGCAGCGCCTGGCCATCGCCAGGGCGCTGGCGGTGGAGCCGTCGGTGCTGGTGCTCGACGAGGCCGTGGCCGCGCTCGACGTGTCGATCCAGGCGCAGATCCTCGAACTGCTGGCCCGGGTGCGGCGCGAGTCGGGGGTGGCGCTGCTGTTCGTCAGCCACGACCTGGCCGTGGTGCGGCACCTGTGCGAGCAGACGCTGGTGCTGCACCGGGGGGTCGTGGTGGAGCGGGGGGCGGTGGAGCGGGTGCTGGCCGAGCCGGAGCACCCCTACACCCGGCTGCTGCTCGACTCCGTGCCCCGGCCCGGGTGGCTCGTCAGCGGTGGGAGGTGAAGGTGAGGATGCGGTGCCAGGCGTCGGTGCACGCCTCCTGCCACTGTTCGTAGGAGGCGTCGAAGAAGGAGTGGGGCGCGCCGTCGTACACGTGGCCCTCATACGTCTTGCCGGACCGGTCGAACTCGGCGGTCAGCGCGGCGTACTCCTCGGGGGTGGTGGCCACGTCGTCGCCGGCGAGCAGCATGAGCAGCGGGGCGGACGGTTCGGACGTGCGGTCGCCGAGGAAGCGCGGCGGTCCGTAGAAGCCGACCGCGCCGGCCAGGCCGAGGCCGGCGGCGGCCAGGCGCCAGGAGTAGGCGCCGCCGAGGCAGAAGCCGACGGTGAAGAGGGGGCCGGGATGCCAGGCGCGCAGCGTGCCGGCGGCCGCGGCGGCGTCGGTCTCGACGTGCTGGGGTTCGAGCAGGGCCATGTGGGCGTAGCCGTCGAAGGTGTCGTCCCGGGGGCCGGTGCCGGCGCTGCGGCCGTAGTAGTCCATCACCAGGGTGTGGAAGCCCGCCTCGGCGAACCGGTGCGCCAGGCTCGCGTAGAACGGGTGGAAGCCCCGCACGTCGGGCATCAGGAGCACATTGCTGCCATTGGGGACGGTCGGGGCCGCTCGGTAGGCCTGGAAACGGTTGCCGTCCGTGGCGCCGAGCTCCAGGGACCCGTGCTCGGCCACCTTTCCGGTGACGACGGGCGCGGCGGGTGGTCTGCTGTCGATGTCGTGACACATGCTGGCAAGCCTGGCGGGGTCGGGGCAGGCGTCCCAGGCCCGGCGGTTACGGGTACTGGCAGGGCCACCCAGCGCGAGGGGTGAATCCGACATACTGGACGTCATGGGCGATGAGCTGGCGGGATTCCTCAGGTCTCGCAGGGGACGGATCAGCCCCGAGAGTGTGGGGATCACCGGGCTGGGGCGGCGCCGGGTGGCGGGGCTGCGGCGGGAGGAGGTCGCCCAGCTCGCCGGGATCAGCGTGGAGTACTACCAGCGGCTGGAGCAGGGGCGGGCCGGGCATCCGTCGCCCGAGGTGCTCGACGCCCTCGCCACCGCGCTCCGGCTCGACGACGTGGAACGTGAGCACCTGCGCACGCTGGCCGGCTCCGGGCGCCGCCGCGAGCCGCGTCGCCGGGCCGCGCGGCCGGCCGGGGCGGCGCGGCCGGAGCTGGTGCGGATGCTGGAGCTGGTCCGCACGCCCGCCCTGGTGATCAACGACCGGTTCGACGTTCTCGTGGCCAACGCCGTGGCCGCCCGCCTGTTCATGCTCGACGGGTCCCCGGCGAACCTGGCCAGGAAGTTGTTCCTCGACGGCGGGGACTTCTACGTGGAGTGGGACGCGGTCGCCGCCGAGACCGCCGGGCAGCTGCGGCTCACGTCCGGGTTGTATCCGAGGGACGCCGAACTGGCCGCGCTCGTGGACGAGCTGCGTGACGGCAGTGAGGCGTTCCGCGGAATGTGGGGCGCGCGGGATGTCAGTGTTCGTACGTATGGGGTGAAGAGTTTCCGGCATCCCGCGTTGGGGACCGTGACGTTTAGCTATGAGCATTTCGTCCCGGCGGGGGACTCGCGGCAGCGGCTCGTCGTGCTCGTGCCGGTCGAGGGGAGCGCCACCGAGGCCGCGGTGCAACTCCTCGCGGGCTGGAGCCTTTCGCCGGCGTACTAGTCCGTCCAGACGTGGACGTTGGCCCTGGCGTAGTCGGTGAAGTCGCGGGCCGGTCGGCCGAGCGCCTCGCGTACGTCGCCGGTCAGGCTGGCGTTGCGGCCGTCGAGGATGCCGGTGAACAGGTGGGTCAGGCCCTCGGCCTCGTCGCGGGGGACCCCGTGCCCCACGGCGTCGGCCATGTACTCCTCCGGCGTGACCTGTACGAACGAGATCTTCCTGCCGGTCGCCTTGGACAACTCCTCCGCCACGTCGGCGAACGTCAGCAGCCGCGGCCCCGTCAGCTCGTACAGCCTGCCCGTGTGCCCCTCCTGGCTGAGTGCCGCCGCGGCGATGTCGGCGATGTCGTCCACGTCCAGGAACGGCTCGGGCACGTCGGCGGCCGGCAGCGCGATGACGCCGTCGAGCACCGGGCCGAGCAGGAAGTCCTCGCTGAAGTTCTGCATGAACCAGCTGCAGCGCAGCACCGTCCACTCGGCGCCCGACTCCCGCACCGCGCGCTCGCTGGCCTGCGTCTCCGGCTCGCCGCGCCCGGACAGCAGCACCAGCCGCCGTACGCCCCCGCGCACGGCCAGGTCGGTGAGCGCCTTGATGTCGTCGTACGCGCCGGGGAAGGACAGGTCGGGGTAGTAGGACAGGTAGACGGCCGTGACGCCGTCGAGGGCGTCCTCCCAGGTGGAACGGTCCTTCCAGTCGAAGGCGGGCGTGCCGGAGCGCGAGCCGATCCGTACGGGAAGGTCCTGCGCGGTGAGCCTTTCGGCGATGCGGCGGCCGGTCTTTCCGTTCCCGCCGAGTACCAGAATCGTCATGTATCTAGTAAGTCCTCATACCGATAAGACTCTCCATGGTTGAGAAGCGCAATCCCATATGCGATCGTCTAACCCATGGATCAGCTCGCGGCGCTACTCGACGGCCCGAGAGCTCGGGGCGCCTTCCTGCTCCGCTCGGTCCTTGACCCGCCCTGGTCGCTGCGCATTCAGGACGAGGCGCCGCTGTCGGTGATGGCACAGGTGCGCGGTGAGTCGTGGATCATGTTCGACGACGGTGAACCCGTGCGGCTGAAGCCAGGGGAGGTGGCGGTGGCGCGGGGGCCGGAGCCGTACACGGTGGCCGATGAGCCCGGCACCAGGCCGCAGATCGTCATCCACCCCGGCCAGCGCTGCACCACGCTCGACGGCGAGTCCGTCTACCAGGCCATGGACCTGGGCATTCGTACGTGGGGCAACGATCCAGACGGCGGCACCATGCTGCTCACCGGCACCTACAACCTGGAGGGCGAGGTCAGCAGGCGGCTGCTCGAAGCGCTGCCGACGCTCATCGTGCAGCCGGGCGACCCGCTCATCTCGTTGCTCGGGGCGGAGATCGTCAAGGACGAGCCGGGGCAGGAGGCCGTCCTCGACCGACTGCTGGATCTGCTGCTCATCGCGGTGCTGCGGGCGCACTTCGCCACGCACGACGCGCCCGCCTGGTACCGCGCGATGAGCGACCCCGTGGTCGGCAAGGCCATGCGGATGTTGCACAACAACCTCGCCCATCCGTGGACGGTCGCCGCGCTGGCCGCCGAGGTGGGCGTGTCGAGAGCCTCCCTGGCCAGGCGTTTCACCGAACTGGTCGGCGAGCCGCCGATGGCCTTCCTCACCGACTGGCGTCTCGCGATGGCCGCCGACCTGCTGCGGGAGCCGCACGCGACGATCGGATCGGTGGCCAGAAAAGTGGGGTACGGGAGCCCGTTCGCGCTGAGTGCGGCTTTCAAGCGGGTCCGAGGGATCAGTCCGCAGGAATTCCGGGCCGGAGCTGTTGTTCATTGAAACCTCTGCTCCTGATCGACGTGGACGGCGTGCTCAACCCGATGGGACGGCCCAGCCCTGACTTCCGGCCGTACCGATGCACGATCGGCACCGACGTCTACACCGTCTACCTCAACGCCAGGCACGGCCGCCGCCTGCTCGACCTGGCCCTGGCCACCGGCTCCGAGCTCGTCTGGGCCACCACCTGGGAGCATCACGCCAACGATTGGATCGCTCCCAGAATCGGCCTGCCGTCCCTGCCCGTCATCACCATGAGCCCCGAGGCGCCCAGCGAGTTCGGGGAGATGTTCAAGACTCCGCACGTGGCCGCGTACGCGGGACGGCGGCCCTTTGTCTGGTTCGATGACCAGGTGTGGGCGGAGGACGAGGAATACCTCAGGGTCCATCAGGGTCTCGACGATTTCCTGCTCATCCACGTGGATCCCAGACGCGGACTGACCAGCCGTCATCTGGGCATGGCACATGAGTGGCTGACCCTTACAGGGTTTTCTCAGGGTTCCTGACGGGAGTCTGTGGGCCTGCTCGTCCGTTGCCAAAGATAGGTAGCACAACCACACGGAGGAACAGAATGTACCGCTCACGAGAGCACAGGATCCTGGCCGGCGTCTGCGGCGGCCTGGCCGACAAGATGGGTCTGCCCCCTACGCTCGTACGGATCCTCTGGCTGTTGCTCTCGCTCATCCCGGGGCCGCTCTGGGTCGTGTACGTCGTGATGTGGATCCTCATCCCGGAGGAGCCGAAGGGCTACCGCACCGCCGCCTAAGTCGTTGCCGATGGGC
>NZ_JBHSPA010000062.1:0-112953 GCF_042656245.1 Nonomuraea insulae | reverse complement strand
TCTCAGGAAGAGGTTGGTCTAGTGGATGGCGCACACCGGCCCATCGGCGTTCGGTGGCCGAACCAGGTGTCCAGGGTGGTGCCGAGCGATTCGCCGTCGCCCGACGCCCAGGCCACGACGGCGTCGGGGCGGAGCAGCAGCGGTTCGGTGTTCGTGACCGGGACGACCTCGACGCGGCCGGTCACGAACCGCGCGAGTTCCCGCGTTTCCGGTGTGAGCAGGAGCAGCCCGCGGCCGGACCGCGTGTGCTCGTGCAGTCGTGACAGGTTCCCGTCGTCGTCCACGAGTTCGAGGTCGGGGCAGTGCCGCCCGGCCGGGCCCTGCGCGGGGTAGGGAAGCTCGTAGCGCAGGTTCACGGCGGACAACAGCTCTGAGAAGTACTGGTTCGCCGCCGGGATGTCCATCAGTTCCTCGACGATGTCCCGCAGCGCGTCGACGTGCGGGCCGGGGGCCAGCAGCGCGGACTGCGCCCGCGTGTTGCGCAGTACCGCCTCGCCTGCGGGATGCCGTTCCCGGGTGTAGGTGTCGAGCAGCGCTTCGGGGGCGTCACCGCGTACGACGGCGGCCAGCTTCCAGCCGAGGTTCATCGCGTCCATCAGCCCGAGGTTCAGCCCCTGCCCGCCGCTGGGTGAGTGCACATGGGCGGCGTCGCCCGCCAGCAGCACCCGGCCGAGGCGGTAGGTGCCGGCCTGGCGGGCCTGGTCGCCGAACCGGCGGTCGTCGTGAATCTCCTCGATGACGACGTCGGAGCCGGTGACCCGGCGAATCGCGTCGGCCAGTTCGCGGGTGGTCACCGGGCCGTCCGGTTCGTCGCCCACCGCGAGTTCGGAGACGCCGGCCATGCTGCCGCCGTACAGGAACGTGCCGGTGTCGTAGCGCCCCGAGGCGGGAACGTCGCCGGCGAACCGCACCCGGCCCGCGATCGTCCGCGACAACGCCGCGGTGCCGGGGAAAGGGAACCCGGCGAGCTTGCGGACCGTGCTGCGACCGCCGTCGCAGCCGACCAGGTAGGGCGCGCGCAGCCGTCGTTCGCCCCGCGAGGTCGTCGTGACGCCGTCCGCGTCGGATTCGAGCGCGACGATCTCGTGGCCGCGCAGAATCGGCACCCCGAGCGCTTCGGCGTGCGCGGTGAGGACGCGCTCCAGCTCCGGCTGCCAGATCTGGGTGCCGTGCCGCTGCCGGTCCGGGAGGAGCTTGTGGATGTTCGCGAAGTGACCGAGTGCGCTGCCGTGGTCGCGGGTCAGCTCTCGCACGCCACCGGGATGTGCCTCCTGCAGCTGGGGGCCGAGCCCGCGGCGCCACAGCGCCTCCGTGGCCAGCGTGCCGATGCCGCGGGCCTTCGTCTCCTCGGTGGGTTTGCTCAGTTGTTCGACGACCACGGGCCGGGCGCCGCCCAGCCGAAGCTCCGCGGCGAGGAGCAAACCGACGGGGCCCGCTCCGGGCTCGGGGTCAAGGCACCCGCGCTGTACTGGCACTTCAGCAGCAAGCGCGCACTGCTCGACCACATGACCGACGCCATCGTGGCACCGGTCATCGACCGGCTTCCGCCCCCCGGCACGCCCTGGCTCACGTGGCTGGAAGAGTCCGCGCTCGCCCTGCACGCCGCCCTTCTCAGCCACCGTGACGGCCCGCGCATCGCGCTCGGCGCGAACCTGATGGTGGCCCGTGCGCTCGGTGAATTCGCCGAGCGCACGGTGGAGGTCCTGCATCGGGCGGGATTCCCGATCGCCGACGCCTCCCGGGCCGCCGGTGTCCTGCTCCACTTCGTCCTCGGCCGCGCCGTCGAGGACCAGACGCGGCCCGGCGGCTCCGACGAGGCCGCCGCGATCTCGACCATGCCCTTCCCGCTGATGGCCCGCGGCCTACGAGAACGTCACGCGTCCGGCGCCACCGCGGCCGACGACTTCCGGTACGCACTGGGCATCGTGCTCGCCGGCCTGAACGCGAAACGCCCCACCTGACCGTTACCGCGAGCCGTACGCTTGGGCGGTGATCCACATCGACCACCTCGATCACCTGGTCCTCACCGTTACCGACGTCGACGAGACCGTGGCCTTCTACAGCCGGGTGCTCGGCATGGAACCCGTGACGTTCGGGGACGGCCGACGTGCCCTGAACTTCGGTCCTCACAAGATCAACCTGCACGAGGCGGGCAAGGAGTTCGACCCGAAGGCGGCCCGTCCCACGCCCGGCTCCGCCGACCTCTGCCTGATCAGCGCCGTCCCCATCGACGAGGTCCTGCGCCATCTCGAAACCTGCGGCGTGCCGATAGAGGAGGGCCCGGTCCCACGTACGGGCGCCCAGGGCCCGATGACCTCGGTCTACTTCCGCGACCCCGACGGCAACCTCATCGAGGTCGCCACCTATTGAGCCGCCTGATGGTGAACGTCGCCCACCAGGGTGAGGAGGGCCTGCCGTAGCCCGGTGGCGTCGGCGCCCGCCCAGCCCACGTATCCGTCGGGACGGATGAGCATCAGCGGGCCCCCGGCCGTGGCGGGCGCCACCACCTTGACCAGCCGGTCAGGGACGTCGGCGGCGCCGACGAGGACGAAGCGGCGCTCGCGCAGCGCCTCGTACAGGCGGCCGCCGCCGGCGAGCGGAATGTCGCGGGCGCGGGTGCCGACGAGTTCATGTGCGCCGTCGGGCGCGGGGTAGGTGTAGCCGATGCCGCTGAGCTGCCCGGTGATCTTCGTACGGATCCTGGGGACGGACAGCGCCCGGCCGGCGGCGAAGCCGCGCAGCGCCCGCCCGACGGTCGATCCGATGACGGCGGCGCGGACGAGGGCGCCGCTGCTGCGCAGTACGGAGCGGCCGACCGGATGACGCTCGGCCTGGTAGGTGTCGAGCAGGGCGTCGGGTGCGCCGTGCAGCACCGAGGCGAGCTTCCAGGCCAGGTTGGCCGCGTCCTGCAACCCGGTGTTCATGCCCTGCCCGCCCGCGGGCGAGTGCACGTGGGCCGCGTCTCCGGCCAGGAAGACCCGGCCCACGCGGTAGCCGGGCGCCTGCCGCTCGTCGCTGTGGAAGCGCGACATCCAGCGGGCCTCGTACATGCCGAAGTCGGTGCCCAGGGCCCGCCGGGTGACGTCGCGGACCTCCTCCAGAGCGACAGGCTCGTCATCGGGTACGACGTGGTCGCGGTCCCAGGCGAAGACGCGATAGTAGCCGTCGCCGAAGGGCGCGATGAAGGCGAAGGCGTCGCCGACGCCGTTCGCGGTCAGCACCTCCTCCGGCGGTTCCGCGACCTTCACGTCGGCCAGCATGATGGACTTCAGGACCGACTTGCCGGGGAACGGCTGGCCGATGAGCCGCCGCACCGCGCTGTGGAGGCCGTCGGCGCCCACCACGTAGGCGGCGCGATAGGTGTCGTCCGCGGTGGCGACCGTGACGCCGGTGGCGACCGTGACGCCGGTGGCGTCCTGGCTCAGACCCACGACCTCGGCATTATGGATGATCTCGGCGCCCGCCCTCAGCGCCCGTTCCAGGAGCAGTTGCTCCACGTTGTACTGCGGTGTGACCAGCAGGTAGGGAAAGCGGCTGGGCAGCGTGCCCAGGTCGATCTCCACATGCTCGAACAGCCGCAGACTCCTGAGCGGGGTGCCCGTGCTCACGAGCCGGTCGGCCAGGCCACGCGCGTCCAGTTGCTCCAGGGTGCGGGCATGGACGGCGAACGCGCGCGACAGATTGGACATCCTGCCGTCCCGGCGCTCCAGCACCGTGACCGCGATCCCCGCCTCCGCCAGATCACCGGCGAGCAGCAGCCCGGCCGGTCCCGCCCCTACGACGATCACCTCGGACATGTCACGTCCTCCTTAGTAATAGGCACGCATGAGCTCGGTCGCCCAGGCCGGCTGGACCGTCTCGCCCTGGGGGCCGAATTCGGCCATGTAGGGCTTGACGTCCAGGACCGGGGTGCCGTCGATGGCGTCCAGACCACGTACGTGAAGATCGAGCCCATCCACGGCGAGCAGTCGGCAGCGGGAGACGCCCAGCCGGTTCGGGCGGTTCTTGCCCCGCTGGGCGAAGATGCCGACCTCCGGCCAGTCCGGGTTCCCCCTGGGCCGCCGGGCGGCGGTCTGCACCGAGGAGGGATCCACGAGATGGAACTGGAAGACCACCTCCAGATGCGAGAACGCGTCGAGCCCGGCGACGCTCTCGGGCCCGAAGCGGGTCCCGTCGAGGCGGATGAGCGCCTGCTCGGTGTTCCAGTCGTCGTCGAACGCCTCGGTGCGCCCGCCGACGACCGTTCCCACGGCCTCCATGGTGATCCTCCAATGTGTGGTGTGCTCACGACCGTACGGTCCGCGGGCCTTGAGCGGATCAGTCAAGGCGACCGGGGCCTCAAGGGGACCCCGCCTGTGGGTTAGGTAGGGTCGGCCCATCATGATCGGGCGGAATGCGGAGATTGCCCTCCTCGACGGAATGATCGCCACCTCGTGGGCCGGGCAGGGCAATGCCGTCGCGGTGTACGGCGAAGCCGGGATCGGCAAGTCGGCGCTGCTCGCGGAGGTCGCGGACCGGGCCCCGGGAGACGCGCTCGTGCTGCGTGCCACCGGCGTCGAGGCCGAGTCCGAGCTGCCCTTCGCCGCCCTGCACCTGCTGCTGCGCCCGGCACGCCGGCTGATCGACCGGCTTCCCGTCGGGCAGAGTACGGCGCTGCGCAGCGCGTTCGGCGAAGGGCATGGGGGTGCTCCGGACCGATTCCTCGTCGGGCTCGCGGTGCTGACCCTGCTCGCCGACCTCGCCGAGGAACGTCCGCTGCTGTGCCTGGTCGACGACGTGCACTGGCTGGACCGCGCGTCCGCGGACGCGCTCATGTTCGCCGCGCGTCGTCTGGCGGCCGAGCGGATCACCATGATCTTCGCCGGGCGGGACGCCGCGGAACCGGCCGTGCACGGCATCCCCGAGGTGCGGATGACGAGTCTGACCAGGGCCGATTGTGAGCTGCTGCTCGCCGAACGCGCGGCGGACCTCACCCCTGAGGCACGCGGCCGCGTGATCGAGGAGGCCGAGGGCAACCCGCTGGCCCTGCTGCACTTCGCCGAGATCCTGACCCCCGAGCAGCGGGGCGGTCACCTGGCGCCGCTCCCCCTGCAGTCGCCGGGGTCGTCCATGGCCGGGCGGCTGGAGCAGTCCCTGCGGGTCGCGATCCGTAAGCTCCCTGAACGCACCCGGCTGCTGCTCCTGGTCGCCGCCGCCGACGGCTCGGGCACCCTGCGGTTCGTCATGAAGGCGGCCCAGGCTCTCGGGGCCGGCCCCGAGGACCTGGAACCCGCCGAGCACGCCGCGCTGATCGAGGTCTCGGACGGCCGGGTACGTTTCCGCCACCCTCTCGTCAAGGCCGCGGCCTACCATGAGGCGCCGATCGCCCGGCGTACGGCCGCCCACCACGCGCTGGCCGGCGCCCTCGGCGGTGACGAGCACGCCGACCGCAGGGCCTGGCATCTGTCGGCGGCCGCGCTCGAACCCGACGAGGAGACCTCGGCCATCCTGGCGGCGGCCGGCGAGCGTGCCTCGGAGCGCGGCAGCAACGCCTCGGCCGCCACGGCGTACGAGCGGGCGGCGCAGCTCACGATCGACCGGGAGCGACGTGCCCGATGGCTGGCCTCGGCCGCGGAGGCGGCACTCGGCGCCGGGCAACTGGGCCGCGCCCGGGCCGCCGCGGACCGGGGCCGCCGTCTGACCGCTGAGCCGCTGCTGCTGGCCCGGCTGGCCCGCGTACGCGCGGCGGTGGAGGCCGAGCAGGGCGACCCGGCTCCGGCCGCGCACATGCTGATCTCCGCGGCTGCTGCCCTCGCACCGACCGCGGTCGCGGCCGATGAGGCCGCGTCCATGCTCGCCACGGCGGCCGGCGAGGCCTGGTTCGCCGGGGACCGCGGCGCGCTCGGGCAGGCCGCCGACCTCCTGGAGTCTCTCGGCTCCCGAGTAGAAGCCCGCCTGACCGGAGTGGTCGCGGCGGTACGCGGCATGGAACGGGTGGCCGCCGGCGACGTGGCCACGGGTCTGCCGCTCCTGCGCGCCGCGCTTCCCGCGCAGGCCGGCGGCGTGACCGATCAGACCACCGGAACCTACGCCGTGTTCGGCGCTCTCATGACCGGCGACGACGACGCGGCCTGTGAGCTGGCCGCCGTCCGGGTGGCCGCCTGCCGCCGCCACGGGCTCATCGGAGCGTTGCCGCACGCGCTGCAACTCCTCACCCAGGCGCAGATCCTGCGCGGCAGGCACGCCGAGGCGGCCGAATCGGGGGCCGAGGCCTGGCAGATCGCGCGTGACACGGGGCAGGAGGGACGGCTGCGTCACCTGCACGGGATCCTGGCCCGCCTGGCCGCCATCCGGGGTGAGGACGAGGAATGCCGCCGTCTGGCTCTCCAGGCGGAGGGCGCCGCCAGGGAACGCAACGGGTCGGGGTGGGGAGGGTGCGCGCTGACCCTGCTCGATCTCGTACGGGCCCGCTACGAGGCCGCGGCCGAGCGGCTGGCGAGCGTCCTCGACGGCCCGCTCGGCCACACCGTGATCGTCACGTTCGCCATCGCCGACTACGTCGAGGCCTGCGCCCGCCTGAACCAGCCCACCCGGGCGTACGCCGCGTTCTCCCGCTTCGACGCGTGGGCCGGAGCCAGCGGCCAGGCATGGGCCGCGGCGGTCGCCCACCGTTGCCGCGCGCTGCTCGCTCCACGAGACGAGGCCGAGGCGCACTACGAGGCGGCGCTCGCCCCGGATCTCCGCGGCGGCCGGCCCTTCGAGGAGGCCAGAACCCGGCTTCTCTACGGCGAATGGCTGCGGCGGGCCAGGCGCAGGGCCGACGCCGGCGCGCAGCTGCGCGCCGCGCTGGAGGGTTTCGGCGCGCTGGGCGCCGAGCCCTGGGCGGAGCGCGCCCGCGCGGAACTGGCGGCGGCGGGCATCCGCGCCACCGAGCCGAAGCCACCCGCCGGGAGCACGCTGACCTCCCAGGAGCTTCAGGTGGTACGGCTGGCCGCGACCGGTGCCACCAACCGGCAGATCGGCGCCCAGCTCTTCCTCAGCCCCAGGACCGTGGGATTCCACCTGTACAAGGCCTATCCCAAACTGGGCGTCTCCTCGCGTGCCGAACTGGCGGGCCTCGACCTGGGCCCGTAGCGGACGATGCCGCGTGTCCTGTCATTTGGGACCCGGCATATCCTCGAAGCATGAGGGCAAGGCCGCTGACGCTCATCCAGGATGAGCTCGTCGATTACGACAAAGCGATGGAGCGCATGACCGACCTCGTCGGGCAGCGCCAACGGGACGAGCGGCCGGACACGCTCTGGCTGCTGAGCCACCCGTCCGTCTACACCATCGGGCGCCGTACCCCGATCTCCCACCTGCCCGACCCCACCCGCGGCATCCCCGTCCTCGAGACGGGGCGGGGTGGTCAGCTCACCTACCACGGGCCAGGGCAGCTCGTCGGCTACCTGATCGTCAAGCTGGACGAGAGCGAGGGCATCGTCGACTACGTGCGCGAGGTGGAGCTGCGGCTGGTGGAGGGGCTGGGCAAGCTGGGCCTGCCGGCCGAGCGGCGGGACACGCCGCCGGGGTCGGAGCTGCTGACCGGGGTCTGGACCGTCGAGACCGGGCGGAAGATCATCTCCATCGGGATGCGGCAGAGCCGGGGCGTCACCAGTCATGGGTTCGCGCTCAACGTCGACGGCGATCTGACGCCGTGGGACTGGGCGGTCGCGTGCGGGATGCCCGACGTGGACATGACCTCGGTCAAGCGCGATCTGGGCTCCACGACCATGGGCGAGGTGCGCGAGGCGGTCGCGGAGGCGTTCGAGGCCTCCTGACAGGCCGCGCCCGTCAATTGTGAAGATTCTTCAATTATTGCTCCATGCTCGCTGACGGCGAGTAAAGATCAAGGTTGGCCGCATGCCCGGGCGTTCCGGGCGGACCGACCGATGATTGGAGCAATATGCGTGGAAGATTCTCCCTGCTCGCCGTCGCCTCCCTGGCGCTGGCGACGCTGTTACCTGTATCGACGGCCAGCGCGGACGCCGAGGACGCGACCGCCGGCATCACCTGGGCCGCGTGTGAGGAGGAGCCGACCGCCGAGTGCGGCACGTTGACCGTCCCCATCGACTGGGCCAAGCCCAGCGGGCCCACCGTCGACCTGGCCATCGCCCGGCGTAAGGCCACGGACCCCGCGGCGCGGATCGGGTCCCTGGTGATCAACCCGGGCGGGCCCGGCGGGTCCGGGGTGGAGGCCGTCTACGGCGCTCCGGACTCCTACACCGAGGAATTGCAGCGGCGGTTCGACATCGTCGGGTTCGACCCCCGGGGTGTGGGGCGCAGCCATCCGGTGATCTGCTCGGCGTCCGTCTACAACCAGCTTCCGCACACCGTCATGAAGAGCCAGGCCGACTTCGACGCCTGGAACTCCTTCACCAAGAAGCTGCACGCCGACTGCCGGGCTCGTACCGGTCCGCTCTACGACCACGTCGACTCCGTCTCCGTGGCGCACGACATGGACGCCCTGCGCGCCGCCCTCGGTGAGGAGAAGCTCACCTACTACGGGATCTCGTACGGCACCCTGATGGGCCAGATGTACGCCGAGCAGTTCCCCGGCCGGATCCGGGCACTCGCGCTCGACAGCAACATGGACCACAGCCTCGGCCTGCAGGGCTTCTTCGCCACCGAGGCGCTCGCCGTCGAGGATGGTTTCGACCAGTTCGTCGGGTGGTGCGAGCAGGAGACGAGCTGTGTCCTGCACGGCCAGGACATCCGCGCCATCTGGAAGAACCTGCTGGCCAAGGCGAGCAAGGGTGAGCTCGTCTACCCGAGCACCGGCACGAAGATGACCGAGCTGCAGGTCATCTACAACGCCGCGCTGGGCAACGAGGGGCCGGACTGGGTCACGCTGAGCCAGACGATCAACTGGCTGAACGGCGGGGCGGAGCCGGAGTGGGTGCCTCCGCTGCCGGGCCGTGGTCCCGTGGAGGGCGACGTCGCCGAACTGCCGACGACGATCCTGTGCCAGGACTACCACCTCAAGGTGCGGAACTACGCGGAGTACGCCCAGCTCATGCGCGTCTCCAACGCCCTGGCTCCGGACACGCGGTACCACCCGTACCCGACCGATGACCTGCCCATCTGCCTGAACTACCCGAACGTCAACCCGCCGCACGAGCTGCGGTACACCGGCGACGCCCCGCTGCTGCTGGGCAACTCGCTGCACGACCCCGCGACGCCGTGGATCTGGTCGGCCAACGCGGCCCGCCAGCTCGGGCCGAAGGCGGTGCTGCTCACATACGAGGGCTGGGGGCACCGCATCTACGGCAAGGACAAGTGCCAGACGGACATCATCGACGAGTACCTGATCTCGTTGAAGACACCCCCGCAGGGCACCCGCTGCGCCGTGGGCACGATCGCGGAGAACGCGCTCAAGAAGCAGTCCCAGCCGGCGTGGCCGACGGACGGCCTCAACTGGAGCGCCGCCCCGCTCCGCTGATCGGCTGACCGGCCGTGGGGAGTGCTCGGCGCGCTCCCCACTGCTCACGACCTCACGGCGCGGGAATCTCGTCGATGGTGCGGCGTGGCCCCGTGAACCAGTGGCGGGCCGACAACGCCCACCAGAGGGCGATGCCCACCAGCACGACCCCCACCGCGATGGGCGCGTAGTTGACCGAGGTCCAGGCGAAGTCCGCGTTGCCCGGCACGCCCGCCGGCGAGAACGGCATGATGAAGTAGAGCGAGACGATGACGATCTCGACGCAGGCGATCCAGCACAGAGCCTTGTACTTCTTGCCGAGCGTCCACGGCCCCGGTCTGAAGTCGTCGCCCATGCGCAGGCGGAGCCAGATCGGGATGAGGAAGGCCAGGTAGAGGCCGATGACCGCGATCGACACGACGGCGTAGAAGGCGACCGGCGTGGTCAGCCCGGGAGGGGCGTAGAGGGCGGGCAGAGTGATCAGGGCGGCGACGACGCAGCCGGCGATGATGGCGTTGACCGGCGTGCGGTTGCGGTCCACCTTCGACCACAGCCGCCAGCCGGGCACCGCCCCGTCGCGCGAGAACGCGTACGTCATCCGCGACATCGACGTCACGCAGCTCATCCCGCAGAAGAACTGGCCGATCGTGGAGATGGCGAAGATGGCCGTGGCGAGCGGGGAGGAGAGCGCGGTCTCGAAGATGGCTCCGACGAAACCGGCCTGTTTGTTGAGTTCGTCGACGTTCGTGGCGGCGAACAGGAACGCCAGCAGCAGGATCCAGCCGCCGATGGCCGAGTAGAAGATCGACTGCCACAGGCCGCGCGCCGCGCTCTTGGACGCGCCCTGGGTCTCCTCCGACACGTGGGCGCAGGCGTCGAAGCCGGTGATCGTGTACTGGGTGAGCAGGAAGCCGAGCGGCAGCACGTACAGCCAGAAGGGCACTCCGTCGGAACCCGAGCCGAAGCCGGAGTTGTTGTTGGTGCCGAAGAAGACGAAGTCGGCGGACTGGTGTTCGCTGGGCGCGAAGATGAGGATGGCGACGATGATCGCGGCGCCTGCCACGTGCCACCAGACGGAGACGTTCTGCAGCAGGGAGATCAGCCTGTGGCTGTAGATGTTGATCAGCGCGTGCAGCGCCAGGACGATCACGAACAGCAGGAACGCCTGCGACAGCGTGGCCTCCCAGGCGCCGCCCGTCAGCCGGTTGAGGGTGATGTTGAGGAAGGTAGCGCAGCCGTAGTCGACCGACGCGGTGACGGCGACGAGGCCGATCAGGTTGAGCCAGCCGGTGAACCAGCCGTGGATCGGCTTGCCCAGCTTGGCGGCCCACCAGTAGATGCCGCCCGCCGTCGGGTACGCCGACACCAGCTCCGACATGCAGAAACCGATGATCAGAATGAACACGGAGATCAGCGGCCAGCCCCAGGAGATGGCGATGGGGCCGCCGTTGTTCCAGGCTTGTCCGAAAGTCGTGAAGCAGCCGGCGAGGATGGAGATGATCGAGAAGGAGATGGCGAAGTTCGAGAATCCGCTCCAGGTACGTGCCAGCTCCTGCTTGTAGCCGAGCTCGGCGAGTCGCCTGGAATCCTCTTCAGTGGTCATTGAGGTCTCCCTGGGGGGCGGACGACGCTCCTTTTGGTCTACCTCTAGACCATTTCCGGCCAGGGGACAAGGCGTTACACCCGGGTTTCGATCTCGTCAGGTGGGCCGGTGGTCTATTTCGAGGGTGACCTTGCCGCTGGTGGCGGGGTCGAGTTGAGCCGCTCCGGCCTCCTCCAGGCGTTCCCATGAGCCGTGCCAGCCGACCTCGACGGACAGGTCTCCCGCGGCCATCAGCGTGAGGAGGTGGCTGAGGTCGGCGGCGGGGGAGGCGACGTCGCCGAAGGACTGGAGGGTACGCGCCGCGCCGAGCGAGAAGGTGGAGTTCCAGGGGAAGACGGCCGGTTCGCCGGAGGCCCAGCCGATGCTCTGAAGGTTCCCGCCCGGCTTCAGCAGGCCCCACGCCTGTACGAGAGCGGGGCCGCCGACCGACTCGATGACGACGTCCACGGGGTCGATCCCGTCGAGGCCCACCACCTGGTTCCAGGCCGTCGGCACGCGGCCGGGGGTGCGTACGGAGGCGATGACGTGCGCGCCCGCCAGCGTCGCCAGTTGCACGGCCAGCCGTCCCACCGCGCCCGACGCCCCCGTCACCAGCACGCGCGAACCCGGCCCCGCCCCGGCCGCCCGCAGCGAGCGCAGCGCCGTGAGGCCGGCCATCGGGAGGGCGGCGGCCTGCGTCAGGGGCACCTGCTCGGGTACGACGGCGAGCGCGTCGGTGTCGAACGCCGCCCGCTCCGCCCACGCCCCCGCCCCGAACGCCGCCACCCGCGCGCCCTTCTCCGGGCCCGTGCCGTCCGCGGCGGGACGCAGCACCACTCCGGCGGCGTCGTAGCCGAGCGCCGTGCCGATCGGGAGCCGGTCCATGTGGCGGAGCTCGCTGTGGTTGACGGCCACGTGGTGGACCTCGATCAGGGCCTGGCCGGGGCCGGGCACGGGCTCGGGGACCTCCGCGTGACGACCTCTTCCGCCGGCGCCGGCTACCAGTGCGCGCATTTGCACCTCCACGTCATGCGGACTGCCGGTCCGCTTCGGTGGTGGCGATAGTATGAGGACTGACAGTCCGTTTGCAACCGAAGGGAGGGGGCGCGTGCGGTCGGATGCGACGCGGAACCGGGAGTCGATCCTGCGGGCCACCGAGGAGTTGCTGGCCGCGCACGGCGCCGAGCACATCTCGCTCGACCGGGTGGCCGCGGCGGCCGGGGTCGGCAAGGGGACGTTGTTCCGGCGGTTCGGCAGCAGGACCGGGTTGTTCCAGGAGTTGCTGGCCGAGCGGGCGAGCGCGCTGGCGCAGGCCATCGAGACCCCGGGCACGGCGCTCGGTCCAGGCGCGCCGCCGCGGGAGCGGCTGCTGGCCTTCCTCGACGAGCTGGCGGAGCTGGCCGAGCGCAATCTGGCGTTGTTCGCGGCGCACGAACGGGCGTGCGCGGAGGACAAGTATCGCGATCCGACCTACCTCCGCTGGCACGCCCACGTGACAGCCCTGATCGCCGAGGCGGGGCCGGGGCTGGACGCGGAGTTCGCCGCCCATACCCTGCTCGGGTCGTTCGACGCCGATCTGGCCCGGCACGTCATGGCGGACGGCGGGGTGGACCGGCTCAAGTCCTCGGTGCGAGGGCTGGCCCTGGCGATCCTCTAGGAGCTGAAGGCGTCGATCGCGGCCTGGCAGAACGCCTTCAGGTCGTCCGGCTTACGGCTGCTGACCAGCATGTTCGGCCCTGCCGTGCAGACCACGACCTCCTTGTCCACCCAGTTCGCCCCGGCGTTGCGCAGGTCGGTCTGCAGGCTGGGCCAGGACGTGATCGTACGGCCGCGTACGACGTCCGCCTCGACCAGCGTCCAGGGCGCGTGGCAGATGGCGGCCACCGGTTTGCCGTCGTTGAAGAAGGCGCGGGCGAACTGCACGGCCTGCGGCACCGTACGCAGGAAGTCCGGGTTCGCGACGCCGCCCGGCAGGACGAGGCCGTCGAACGAGGATGCCTGGACGTTGTCCACCGTGTCGTCCACGGCGAAGGTGTCCGCCCTGTCCAGGTGGTGGAACCCCTGGATCTGGCCGGGGGCGGTGGAGACGAGCCGCGGCGTGCCGCCCGCCTGCTTGACCGCCTTCCATGGTTCCGTGAGCTCTACCTGCTCGACTCCTTCAGGGGCGACCAGGAAGGCGATGGTCTTGCCGTTCAGCATGTGAGCTCCCTCGTGGAGTGAGTGTTTCCATCCCCCTTACCGGTGGAGCGGGATGTATGCGTCTTTACCCCATGGGGGTATAGTGGCGGTCATGACTATTACGACGTACCAGGTTGAGGGCATGACCTGCGGTCACTGCGTCAGCGCGGTGAGCGCCGAGGTGGGCAGGGTCGCAGGGGTGAGCGGGGTCGAGGTCGATCTGGCGGCCGGGGCCGTGACCGTGACGAGCGCGGAGCCGGTCGACGCGGCGTTGATCGACGCGGCCGTGGTCGAGGCGGGTTACGAGCTGGGCGGCAAGGTCGACCTGCTCCCGCAGGCCGGCGGGTCGTGCTGCGGCTCAGGCGGTTGCCACTAGACACCAGGAAACGGCGGTCACCACGGCAGGGGGCCGGACGCGTCGACGTAGCCCCCCGTGGGGCCGTCGGGGCCCACCTGCGCCATCCTGACGATGATCTCGGCGCCCTCCTCGACGGTCTGCGTGCCGGTCCTGCCGTTCAGGTCGGTCGCCGTGAAGCCAGGTTCGACCGCGTTGATCCGCATCCCGGGGAACGCCTTCGCGAACTGCACGGTGACCATGTTGACCGCGGACTTGGAGGCCGGGTAGGCGACCCCCGGATACGCGTACGCCGGCGAGCCCTCGGTCGTGACCCCGGTCAGCGAGGCCAGGCCGCTGCTGACGTTCACCACGACCGGGGAGGGGGAGCGTCGCAGCAGCGGCAGGAACGCGTGCGTGACGCGGACGAGGCCGAAGACGTTCGTCTCGAACGTCGTGCGCATCAGGTCGGCGGTCACCTCCGCGGCCCCGAACACCCCTCCGTCGTCCTTGCGTGCCTCGATGCCGGCGTTGTTGACCAGCACATCGAGCCCGCCGCCGGCCTCGACGGCCGTCACCGCGGCGGCGACGGAGGCGTCGTCGGTGACGTCGAGGCGGACGTGGCGCGCCCCCAGCCGCTCGGCGGCCAAACGGCCGCGCTCGGCGTCCCTGCTGCCCACGTAGACGGTGTGGCCCGCGGCGATGAGCCGGCGGGCGGTCTCGAAGCCGAGACCCTTGTTCGCTCCGGTGATCAGTGTCGTTGTCATGGGTCCAGCTTGTGGCCGGGCAGGTGGAGCAGCCAGCCGTCTCCTCTTCCTGGGACTGTCAGGGCCAGGAACGGTGTTGAGCGACATATGAGGGAATTCGGGCAGGCAGTGCGGCGGTGGCGCGACCGGGTCGAGCCGCGGGCGGCCGGGTTGCCGGCGGGCGGGCACCGGCGCGCGTCCGGGTTGCGGCGCGAGGAGCTGGCCATGCTGGCGGGGATCTCCGCCGACTACCTCACCCGCCTCGAACAGGGCCGGGCAACCAACCCGTCGGCGCAGGTCGTCGAGGCTCTGGCGCGGGCGCTGCGGTTGTCGGAGGATGAGCGCGCGTACCTGTTCAGGACGGCCGGCCTGGTGCCGCCCGGCCCCGAGAGCGTGCCCGCGTACATCACCCCGAGCGTTCACCGGCTGCTGGACAGGATGAGCGGCGCAGCGGTCGGGGTCCACGACGCGGCGTGGACGTTGCTCCTGGCCAACCCGCTGTACACGGCGCTGATGGGGGATCGGCCAGGGAACGGGGTCTGGCGCGCCTTCGCCGGCTCGGGCAACCGGGTCAGGCACACGCCCGAGGAGCACCGGGCGTTCGAGGTGGCGCTGGTCGCCGACCTCCGAACGACGGCCGGACGGTATCCGGCCGACCAGCGGTTGCGGCGGCTGATCGCGGAGTTGCGGGCGGAGAGCGAGCGGTTCGCCGAGTTGTGGGACGCGGGGGTCGTCGGGCGCCATGTGGGCTCGCACAAGACCATAGAGCATCCGCAGGTGGGCGACCTGACGCTGGACTGCGACGTGCTCAGCGTGGCGGGCAGCGACCTGCGCATCATGATCTACACGGCCGAGCCGGGCACGGAGGACGCCGAGCGGCTAGAGCTGCTCGCGGTTCTCGGCGCCGAGACGCTTGTGGGACAGCCCTGATGCGTGTGCGGCCCAGCAGGCGGCGGCGCCGATGGCGTACCAGAGCAGGTCGGGCGGGTTGAACGTGCTGCCCAGCAGCGGCTGTAGCACCTGCGGGATGTCCCCGAGCTGTGCGAACTCGATCAGCCAGCTCAGCCCGGCAGACACCGCCGCCGCCACCCACGGGCGCACCTTGGGCAGGGCGAGCAGCACGACCGCGTAGATCGCCGCCGTGTAGAGGGCGTCGCCGGCGTATTTCACCACCGGGCCGTCCCAGAGTGCCCTCGAAACGAGTCCGCACGCGACAATGACGATGAGGGTCAGGGCGGTGAGCGGACGGGGCACCAGCTCACGGTAGTGCCAAGAGCGCTGAAAATTTACACCGCCGAAGGAAACGAGAATGAAACAATTTTCCGGCACTCGTTGACACGCGGTCTCCGTATGGTGTGCCTTTCTCTACACAGGATTCCCCCGCCTGAAGGTGAGGCACTTATGAGGAAATGGTTCGCGCGCCTGGCTGCGCTGGGTGTCGCGCTATTAGTGGCTGGTCAGGGCAGTACGGCTGCCCTTGCCCAGGACCCGGGGGCGGGGAAGAAGATCGTACGCGTGGGCGCGACACAGTCCATGGATTCGATGAACCCCTTCCTGGCGGTCCGGCTGGTCTCGACGTCGATCCATCGCTGGATGTACGGCTACCTCACGGTGCCCGACTCCAAGACGCTCCAGCCCAGCCCCGACCTGGCCGAGTCGTGGACCACGTCCGAGGACGGGCTCACGTGGACGTTCAAGATCCGCACGGCCAAGTGGTCCGACGGCCAGCCGATCACGGCCGACGACGCGGCCTGGACGTTCAACAAGATCATGACCGACGAGGCCGCGAAGACCGCGAACGGCCCGTCGGTGGAGAACTTCGAGACCGTCACGGCCAGCGGCCAGGACTTGACCATCAAGCTCAAGTCCCCGCAGGCCAGCATGCTGGAGAACCCGGTCCCGATCATGCCCAAGCATGCTTGGGAGTCGGTCACCGACATGACCAACTACGACGCCGAGAAGTACCCGACCGTGAGCAGCGGCCCGTACATCGCGGTCGAGCACAAGAAGGACCAGTACGTCAAGCTGCAGGCCAACCCCAACTACTGGCGGGGCAAGCCGAAGATCGACGAGCTGCAGGTCATCTTCTTCGACAACCCGCAGGCCGCGATCGCCAGCCTGAAGAAGGGTGACATCGACCTGCTCGGCCGGATGACGCCGCAGGAGTTCGAGGGCATCGAGAACGACCCGAACGTCGAGGCGTGGAACACCCAGGGCCGCCGGGCGGCGTACCTGCAGATCAACCACGGCGCCACCACCACGGACGACAAGCCCGTCGGCGACGGTCACCCCGCGCTGAAGGACGTCAAGGTGCGTCAGGCGCTGCACTACGCCATCGACAAGCAGAAGCTGGTCGACGAGGTCCAGAACGGCCTGGCCAAGCCCGCCGACGGCTCGATCGTGCCGCCGATGTACAAGGACTTCTTCTGGGAGGCCACCGGCGCCGAGAAGGTCGGCTATGACCCCGCCAAGGCCAACCAGATCCTCGACGACGCGGGTTACAAGAAGGGCTCCGACGGCATCCGTACGATGCCCGACGGCAAGCGCAAGCTGGAGTTCCGGTTCAGCATCCACACCGAGACCCCGATCGAGGACAAGCTCGCCGAATACCTGACGGGCTTCTTCAAGGAGATCGGCATCACGCTGACGACCAACAAGCTCGACTCCAGCAAGTTCACCGAGGAGACCGGCGTCACCGGCCTGTTCGACATCGCGATCAGCGGCTGGTCGGTCAACCCCGACCCCGAAGAGGTCATGGCGACGCACCTGTGCAGCCGCAGGCCGGCTCCGGGCGGCGAAGGCGGCGGCACCGAGTCGTTCTTCTGCGACGACACCTTCGAGAAGCTCTACAAGGATCAGCTGAAGGAGCTCGACCGGCCCAAGCGCGCCGACCTCCTCAAGCAGATGCAGGAGCGGCTCTACACCGAGGCCCCGGTCATCGCGATCTACTACCCCAACGACCTTGAGGGCTACCGCAAGGACAAGATCACCAGCATCACCCCCATCCCTGAGGAAAAGGGCATCCTGTACGGCGGCAGCGGCTACTGGCCGTTCTACACCGTGGACGCCAAGGCCACGGCGCCGGCCGGCACGAGCGGCGGCGGCGGGTCGAACACCGGCCTCATCATCGGCATCGTCGGCGGCGTGGTGGTCATCGGCCTGGCGGTCTTCCTCCTGACGCGGCGGCGCAAGAGCACCGCCGACGAGCGCGAATGACAACTCCGCTAGAAGCGGCAGAGCCCGCCGCCGCCCAGGCGGCGGGCCCTGGTGACGAGCGCTCCACCCACCGAGGCGCGCTGCAGTACGCGCTGTCGAAGGTCGGTGGGGCGCTGTTCAGCATCGCTATGGTGATCACGGGCACGTTCTTCGTGTTCCGGCTGCTGCCCGGCGACCCCGTGCGCAACATGGCCCAGGGCCGCAACATGACCCCGGCCCAGCTCAACCTCGAACGTCACCGCCTCGGTCTGGACAAGCCGGTGGTCGAGCAGTTCTTCGACTTCGTCGGCAAGACGCTCCGGCTGGACCTCGGCACGTCCTACGAGTACAAGCGGCCGGTGCTCGACCTGATCGGTGAGCGCATCGGGCCGACGTTGCTGCTGGCCGGCACGGGCCTGGTGATCGCGGTCAGCCTCGGCATCTGGCAGGGCACGCGGGCCGGGTGGTACCACGGCGGCAGGTTCGACCGCTTCTCCACGAGCGCGTCCCTGCTGTTGTGGTCGGTGCCGACATTCTGGCTCGGGCTGCTGCTCATGATGGTGTTCGGCGTCGGCATCGGGCCGATCCCGGGCATCTTCCCGTTCCGCGGCATCGAGAGCGTGGACGCGCCCGACGGGTTCGCGTACGTGCTGGACGTCGGCTCGCACATGGTGCTGCCGTGCCTGACGCTGGTGGCCGTGGTCTACGCCCAATATCTCCTGGTCATGCGGTCGTCGCTGGTGGAGGAGGTCAACCAGGACTACGTGACCGTGGCCCGCGCCAAGGGACTGCGCGACGACGAGGTACGCCGCCGTCACGCGGTGCCCAACGCCCTGCTGCCCACGGTGACCCTGGTGTTCATGCGCGTCGGCTTCGTGGTCGGCGGCGCGGTCACCGTCGAGACGATCTACACCTGGCCCGGCCTGGGGCAGTTGTTCTACGAGGCGATCAGTGTGCCCGACTTCACCCTCATGCAAGGGACGTTCCTGCTCATCACGGTGGCCGTGATCGTCATGAACACGCTGGCCGACGTGGTCTACCACATACTCGACCCGAGGGTGAGGTCGACGTGACGAGCGTCACCGCGGCCCGCAGGCGGCTGGCGCTGACCCGGTTCTGGGCCGAGTTCCGCCACCACCGCGCCGGCATGATCGGCACGGTCGTCCTCGTCGCCGCCGTCCTGCTCGCGCTGGTCGCGCCGCTGTTCATCAGCGAGGACGTGACCAGCGTCATCAGCGGCGTCGGGAAGAAATGGGCGCCGCCGAGCCTGGACCAGCCGTTCGGCACCGACGAGTCGGGCCGCTCGATCCTGCTGATGGTGTGGTGGGGCTCGCGCACGTCGCTGCTCATCGGGTTCCTCGCCGCGCTCCTCAGCATCGTCATCGGCCTGGTGATCGGCGTGGCCGCCGGACACTTCCGCGGCTGGCTGTCCGGCGTCCTCATGCGGGTCACCGACTGGTTCCTGGTGCTCCCGTCGCTGGTCACGGCGCTGGTGCTGGCGGCCGTCCTGGGCGGCAGCACGTTCACCATCATCATGGCGATCGGGATCACCACCTGGCCGTCGACCGCGCGGCTGATCAGGGCGCAGACGCTCTCCGTGGAGGCCAGGCCGTACATCGAGCGCTCCAAGGCCCTCGGCGCCGGCCACTGGCACATCACGACCAGGCACGTGCTGCCCAACGTGGCGCCGCTGCTGCTGGCCAGCACCACGCTGGAGGTCGCCAGCGCGATCGTGACCGAGTCCACGCTGGCCTTCCTCGGCGCCAGCTCCAACAAGACCTCCTGGGGCAGCATGTTGCGCGGCTCCTACGACTTCGGCGCCGCCAACGAGGGCGCCTGGTGGTACATCCTCATCCCCGGCCTGGCCATCCTCATCGTCGTCATGGCGTTCACCCTGGTGGGACGGGCCCTGGAGGCCGTGCTCAACCCTCGCCTCAGGAGGGCCTCGTGAGTGAGCGAACAATCAGACACAGCACGCTTGAAGTCATGCGGCCAACGGAGTTGGTCGCATGACTTTGCTCGAACTCGATGACCTGTCGGTGACGTACCGGATCGCCTCGGGCGAGGTGCCCGCCGTGCGCGGTGTGTCGCTGACGCTGGACTCCGGAGCGGCACTCGGAGTCGCCGGCGAGTCGGGATCCGGCAAATCGACGCTGGCCATGGCGCTGCTCCGGCTCCTGCCCCGGGACGCGCGCGTCGGCGGCCGGATCCTGCTCGGCGGCGAGGACGTGCTCGCCATGAGCTGGGGCCGCATGCGCGCCGTACGGTGGGCCGAGGCGTCCATCGTGTTCCAGGGCGCCCAGCACGGCCTCAACCCCGTACGCAGGATCGGCGACCAGATCGCCGAACCGCTGCTCGTCCACGGCCTGGCCAAGCCGGACGCCGCCCGCAAGCGCGTCGCCGAACTGCTCGACCAGGTCGGCCTGCCCGCCTGGCGGTCGCGCAGCTACCCGCACGAGTTGTCGGGCGGGCAGCGGCAGCGCGTGATGATCGCGATGGCGCTGGCCTGCTCGCCCCGCCTGATCATCGCCGACGAACCGACCACCGCGCTCGACGTGATGGTGCAGGCCCAGGTCCTGACACTGATCAAGGACCTGGTGGCCGAGCACGGCATCTCACTGATCATGATCTCGCATGACCTGTCGGTGCTCGCCGACGTGTGCGACCAACTCGCCGTCATGTACGCGGGCCGCGTCGTCGAACACGGCCCGTCCGGCGAGGTGTTCCACGAGGCCAGGCACCCCTACAGCCGGGCGCTGGCGGCCGCCTTCCCGACGGTGGGGGACCCGCTGTCGCGGATGGCGCCCAAGGGCTTGGGCGGCGACCCGCCCGACCCGATGCAGCTGCCCAGTGGTTGCTCGTTCCACCCGCGCTGCCCGGTGGTGCTGGACGAATGCGCGACCCTGGACGTGGACCTGTGGCCGGCCGGCCCCGGCCGTACGGCGGCCTGCGTCCACGTCAGATCGGACGCTTCGGTGCCGGACGCTTCGGTGCCGGACGCTTCGGTGAACGAGCAGGCCGGTACGACAGACGCTCCGGTGGATGCGGTGGATGCCCAGGCCGTTGAGGCGAAGGAGGAGGCGTCATGACCGAGACGCAGACCACCGCCGAGGCGGTCACGACCACCGGGCCGACCCTGCTGGAGGCCCGTGACCTGCACGTCGAGTTCTCCTCGCGGGGCCGCCGCGCCCGCGCCGTGGACGGCGTGAACCTGGCCATCGGCGAGGGCGAGATCGTGGCCCTCGTCGGGGAGTCGGGCTGCGGCAAGACGACGCTCGCCCGCACGCTGCTCGGCCTCGAACGCCCCACCTCCGGCGAGGTCCGCTACGGCGGCAACGCCCTGGACTACGGCTCGAAGGCGCTCAAGGCGTACCGCAGGCAGGTGCAGCTCGTCCTGCAGGACCCGACCGGCTCACTCAACCCCAGGCACACCGTGTACGAGGCCGTCGCGGAAGGCCCGCGCATCCACGGCTTGGCGGACGAACGCGACGTCGTGTCCACGGCCCTGTCCAGGGCGGGGCTGCGACCGCCCGACCGGTTCTTCCTGCGCTACCCGCACGAGCTGTCCGGCGGGCAGCGGCAGCGGGTGGTCATCGCGGGGGCCCTCGCCCTGAACCCGAAGGTGCTGATCGCCGACGAGCCGGTGGCCTCGCTGGACGCCTCCGTACGCGGTGAGATCCTGGCCCTGCTGCTCAAGCTGCGCGCGGACCTGGGCCTGTCGGCGCTGGTCGTCACCCATGACCTGGGCCTGGCCTGGAACATCGCCGACCGGGTGGCCGTGATGTACCTGGGCAGGATCGTCGAGTCCGGCCCGGTGGAGCAGGTGCTGACGGCGCCGCGGCACCCGTACACGCAGGCTCTGATGTCGGTGCTGCCGGAGTCGCCCGAGCGCGTGGTCCTGACCGGCGAACCCCCGGACCCGACCAGGATCCCGGGCGGCTGCCGCTTCCACGCCCGCTGCCAGGTCCTGGCCTCCGGCCAGGCCGCCACGGCCGGGGTGGACGCCCGCTGCCGCTCGGAGCTCCTCGACATCCTCCCCGCCGTCCCCACCGCCCAGGCAGCCTGCCACTACGCCGAGGCGACCTCTTGACCGAGGCGTTCTCTTGAAGATCTGAGGCGTTCTCTTGAAGATCTGAGGCGTTCTCTTGAAGATCTGAGGCGTTCTCTTGAGGGGCCGAGGTGTTCTCTTGAGGGGCCGAGGTGGTCACTTGAGGGCGGAGGCGGTCTCAAAGGAGCCGAGGCGGCATCTCAAAGGAGCCGAGGCTGGCCTCTTAGGAGAGGTTGGCGTCGTGGACCAGGATGGCGGCCTGGACGCGGTTGGCCAGGCCCAGCTTGGCCAGCACGCGGCTCACGTGCGCCTTCACCGTGGCCTCCGTCAGGCGCAGCTCGCGGCCGATCTCGGCGTTGGACAGCCCGCGGGCCAGCGCCCTGATCACGTCTCCCTCCCGCCCTGTGAGCACGGCGAGCTGCGTGCGGGCGGCCTGCGCACGGGAAGGCACGCGGTGGGTGTAGGAGGCGATCAGGCGCTTGGTGACCGACGGGGAGAGCATGGCCTGACCGCCGGCGACCGTGTGGACGGCGGCGGTCAGCTCTCTCGGCGGCGTGTCCTTGAGCAGAAAGCCGACCGCACCCAGCCGCAGTGCCTCATGGACGTATTCGTCCAGATCGAACGTGGTCAGCATGATCAGCTTGGGCGGCTGCGGCCCCGACAGGATGCGGGCGGCGGCGGTCAGGCCGTCGACGCCCGGCATCCGTACGTCCATCAACACGACCTCAGGCCGCAGCCGCCCCACCGCCGAAATCGCCTCGGCACCATCGCGCGCCTCACCGACGATCGCGATGTCCCCTGACGCCTCCAGGATCATCCGCAACCCGGACCGCACCAGCTCCTCGTCGTCCACGACGAGAACCCTGATCATGCGGGGATCCTGGCGCTCACCAGGAAACCGCCGCCGTCCTCCGCGCTCGTGCGCAGTGTGCCGCCGAGCAACTCCACCCGCTCCCGCAGCCCCACCAACCCCCACCCCGCCCCGGGCAGCTCAACCTGTTCCCGCCCCGCCAGCCCTCGGCCCGCGCCGGGCAGTCCCACCCGTTCCCGCCCTGTCAGTCCCCGGCCCGCGTCGGGCAGCTTCTCGCGCCGTGCGTGTGGCGCCTGGTTGCGCACCCGCACCTCCAGTTCTCCGGTCCCGTAGCGGATGATTACGTCGGTTACGGCGTCTCCGGCGTGTTTGTGCACGTTGGTGAGCGCTTCTTGGATCACCCGGTACGCGGTCCGCTCCACGGTCGCCTCCACCGGCCGGGGAGCGCCCTTGTCGTGCCGGGTCACCGCGATGCCCAGGGCACGGGACTGGTCGAGGAGCCGGTCGAGGTCTTCGAGCGTGGGTGGCGGACGGTAGTCGGACTCGGACTGGGGTGAGCGCAGCACGCCCAGCACGTCGCGCAGGTTGGTCAGGGCCTCTCTGCCGATCCCGCCGATCAGGGCGGCGGCCTTGGCGCTCTCCTCGTCGGACGTGCGCACCTCCAGCGCCCCGGCGTGCAGCACGATCAGCGAGACCCGGTGCGCCACCACGTCGTGCATCTCCCTGGCGATCCTGGCCCGCTCCTGCGTCCTGGCCTGCTCGGCTCGCATGACCTGCTCGCGTTCGAGCCGTTCCGCCCGCTCCCTGGCCGCCGCCAGCACCTCGCCCCTGGCCCGCGCCCAGAGCCCCACGACCAGCGGCAGCGCGATCACGGCCAGCGCCATCATCAGCGCGTTGCCGAGGGTCGCGGTCATCAGCTTCTGCAGGCCGTCGCGCCACTCGCCGACCAGCGCCGTGATCCCGCACACGGCCGCACAACCGCCGAGGTAGGCGGCGATGCCGCGGCTCCTGCTGAGCGTGCGGCCCGCGTAGTAGGAGGCGATCAGCAGCGGCGGCCACATCACCAGCCCGGCGTATGCGACGGCCCCCAGGACGGCCAGCGGCCACCAGGAGCGCCGCGCGTGCCAGGCGGCCACACCCGCGGCGGCGGCGATCGCGACCAGCACGGGGAGCGGCAGGTCCGAGGGGATCCCGACCTGGCCGTGCACCACGAGCAGCGACGCCGCGAAGACGGCCACGCCGAGCAGTACGAACCGCATGGTCACAGCGTAGGGGGCGGCCGGAGGAGGGCTTTACGACGAAAGTAGTAAGAGCCGATCGACGATCGGGGCATACGCTCGGCGGCCCTCGGCCGCGACCGTGGAGCCATGCGAAGAACACTTGCCGTCGCGGCCACCTCATCGTTGATCGTCCTGGGAACCGCCCCCCTCCAAGCACAGGCGGCCGAGCCCACCTCCGACACCGCAACCTGGGCCCAGACACCCGGCTCCGTCTTGAACGCCGCCGCTCGGGCGCGGGTGGCCGAGCCTGCCCTGAGCGTCGCCGCTCAAGCACAGGCGGCCGGGGCCGTCTTGAGCGCCGATGTTCAGGTGCAGGCGGCCGGGCCGGTCCTGCCTGCGCCGACCGGGGCCAAGCCCGTTGGCACCACCAGCCTGCATCTGGTCGACGAGAGCCGTCCGGACCTGTGGAACCCCGGGGCGGACGAGCGGGAACTCATGGTGTCGCTCTGGTATCCGGCCAGGAAGGCCACCGGCAAGCCGTCCCCGTACGTGACCGCGCAGGAGTCGGAGGCGATACTCAAGGACCTCCCCGTCGCCAGGAAGGACGTGCTCACCGAGGTCAGGACGCACGCCCGCCTCAACGCCCCCATCACGGCGGGCAGGCTGCCGCTGGTCGTCATGTCACCGGGCTTCAGCTTCCCGCGCGCCACCCTGACCTCACTGGCGGAGGACCTCGCCAGCAGGGGCTATCTGGTCGCCGCGGTGGAGCACACCTACGAGTCGGTGGCCACCACGTTCCCCGACGGCCGCACCACTTCCTGCCTGGCCTGCGTGAAGGGCCAGGACCAGGCCAAGGTGGTGGCGGGCCGGGTGAAGGACGTGGGTTTCGTGCTCGACGAACTGGCCAAGGGCCGATGGGGCAGGCTGATCGACCGGTCGCGGATCGCCATGGTCGGTCATTCGGTCGGTGGTTACACCGCCGCCGAGGCCGCGTTCGCCGACCCCCGCATCAAGGCCGGCGTCAACCTGGACGGCACCTTCGAGCTCACAAAACCGCTGAAGAAGCCGTTCCTGCTGATCGGCGCGCCCAAGTCGCACACCCCGGACGGCACCGACGACTCCTGGAAGAAGTCCTGGGCCAATCTGAAGGGCTGGAAGCGCTGGATCACGGTCGAGGGCACCGATCATTCGGCGTTCGTGGACTATGCCGTGCTCAGGAAGCAGATCGGCCTCCCCGGGCAGGAGCTCGACGGCGCGCGGGCACTGGAGATCACCCGCGCCCACCTGGCGAGCTTCCTGGACCGGCACCTGAGGGGTAAGCGGACCCCGGTCGAGGACTATCCCGAGGTCACCGATCACTCGCGGAAGGCGGCGGCGTTCTCCGAGGCCCACTGAGCGAAACCGAGCGCGTCCCGGCCGGTCACCTCGCGCACGGTCGGGAGCACGGTGTAGCCCTCCTCGGGGGTGTTGCCGAGCGCGCTGACGAGGAACTCGATGGTCTGCTCGCCCATGCCGTCGGCGGCCCACTTGGCGCGCGCCTGCTCCACCGTCAGCTCCACGAACGCAACGTCCCTGCCGATGGAGGCCCCCAGGATCGCCACCTTCTCCCTGAGCGTGATCGCCTCGGGTCCGGTCAGCGTGTACGACCTGCCGCCGTGTCCCCCCTCGACCAGCACCGTCGCGGCCACGGCGGCGATGTCGCGCTCGTGCACCAGCGCGCTGAGCCGATCGCCGAAAGGCTCCTTGATGACGCCTTCCGTCCTGACCGTGTGGGCCCACCAGCGCAGCGTGTTGGACATGAACTCGACCGGGTGGAGCAGCGTCCACTCCAGGTCGGTCGCGGCGAGGGCCTGCTCGAGCGCGCCGTCCGCACGCCCGCCGAGCACCGTGGCCCGCCGCACGCCCGCCTTGACGGCCAGCTCCACGAGCCGGGCGCCGTCGGGCAGGGGAGTGTAGTCGTCGCCCGCGAAGTTGATGAAGTGCACGCCGGTCACGCCCTCGAACGCGGCGGCCACGGAGTCGGGCCGGGCGAGGTCTCCGGCGACGACCTCGACGCCGGAGGGCAGGTCGGCCTTGGCCGGGTTCCTGGTCAGGGCGCGCACTTGCTGCCCGGCAGCGAGGAGTTCCTGGACGACGAGACGGCCGACGGTCCCGGTGGCACCGGTGACGAGGAAGGTCATGACAAGCTCCAATCGGAACGGAATGTTCTGATATCAGAATACCAGAACGGAACGCTTTATTCCACGTAGGATTTGAGCTCGATGGCGTTCGCCGCTCGGGCGATCGGGCCGGTCACCCGCTCGACCATCCGGTCCCGGCCGGGCAGCCGGGGGAGCAGCTTGATCATCTTGAGCTGGAACCACAGCGCCACCCGTGATCCGATGACCATGCCCTTGACGTTCGCGGGCCCCAGTGCCTGGTTGGCCTCGACGAACGGCCGCAGCTCCCGCTCGTACCCCTCCAGGCCGTCCCCCGCGGCCAGCTCGCCCGCCAGCACGTACGCCCCCACGAGGGCCAGGCTCGTGCCCTGCCCCGAGGCCGGCGAGGCGCAGTAACCGGCGTCGCCCACCAGCACGACGCGCCCCTTCGACCAGCGGTCCATGTGGATCTGGCTGACCGAGTCGAAGTAGAAGTCCTTGGCCTCCCGCACCGCCTCCAGCAGTTCGGGAACCCGCCACCCGACCCCGTCCATGGCCCGCGTCAGCAGCTCCTTCTGCCCGGCGACGTCCCTGTGGTCGTAGGCCAGCGGCTCCGACGACCACATGAACAGGGCCTTGGCGCCGGTGTCCTGGCGGGTGCTGTAGACGTTCGCGGTCCTGCCCACGGTGGCGTGCATGGCCTCCTCGCGGTCCAGGCGCAGCGTGTTGGGCACGGTGCAGATCGAGATGTAGTAGCCCAGGTCGCGGGCGAACTGCGACTCCTCGCCGAAGGCGATCCGCCGGGTGACGGAGTGGGCGCCGTCGGCCCCGACGGCCAGGTCGAACCCGCGCGGCTCGGAGCGCTCGAACGTCACCGTGCCGTCCTCGGCGATGCCGGTGATGGAGTCGTCGAAGAGGTATTCGACGTCGTCGCGGGTCAGGTCGTACAGGAGCTCGTTGAGGTCGCCGCGCATGATCTCGACGTCGTCGCCCGTGCGCCCGCCGAACAGGTCGGCGTCGAAGGTGGCCACCGGGCGGCCCTTGGCGTCGTAGTGGGTGGCGACGCGCATCTCCGTGCTCCTGGCGCGGACCGCGTCCAGTAAGCCCATGCGCTCGATGACCTTGAGCGCCGCCCCGCGGATGTCCACCTTGTAGCCGCCCTCGCGGATCGCGGGGGCCCGCTCGACCACGGTCACGGTGAAGCCGTGCCGCCGCAGCCAGTATGCCGTCGCCGTGCCGGCGATGCTTGCGCCTGAGATGAGAATGTTTGTCATGCCGATGACGGTACATCTGTCTAAGACGCTTGTCTAGTACGCTTGTGCTAGGCTTTTGCGCATGGGAAACAGGGAAGACCTGCTGGCCGGTGCGAAGCGGTGCTTGATCGAGAAGGGCTACTCGCGCACGACGGCGCGAGACATCGCCGGCGCTTCCGGCGTGAGCCTGGCGGGCATCGGTTACCACTTCAAGTCCAAGGAAGCGCTGATGAACGAGGCGCTGTTCGAGGCCATGCAGGAGTGGGGCGATGAGCTGGCGGCGACCCTGGCGGCCGACGTCAAGGCCGACGCGACGCCGCTGGAGCGGTTCGAGGCGGCTTGGGACCGGGTGGTGGAGTCGTTCGCGAGGTTGCGGCCGCTGTGGGTGACGCAGTTCGAGCTGCTCGGGCAGATCGACCACGTGCCGGAGGTGCGGGAGCAGCTCGTCCGCGGCATCGGGGAGGCGCGGCTGGGGCTGGCCGAGCTGTTCGAGGGGGTGGCGCAGGGCACCGATCCCGAGCGCGAGCGGCTCACCGGGACGCTCTACCAGGCCCTGCTGACGGGCTTCCTGTCGCAGTGGCTCCTCGACCCGGCCAGCGCCCTCTCGGGCCGCGAAGTGTCCGCGGCCCTACGCATGATCACCAGCTGAGCCCCACGGCGGGTCGCACTCTTCCCCTAAAGTTTGCAGCCCGGCCGACAGCCTCCAGGGGGTCCGCAGCCGGCCGTGCCCTTCCCCGAGGTGCTAGAAGGCGCTGATGGTGGCCGGTGCGCGTTCGGCGCGGCTGAGGGTGCGGATGACCGCCGTGGGCCCGTGGCGGTGCACGGCGAGCCGGGCCAGCAGCTCCACCACCGGCTCGATCACCGACGCGGGCAGCTCGGGAGTCTCCACCCCCACACTGGCCGCCAGGTCGTCGGAGTGCACGACCAGCTCCACGAGCCGGGTCAGCAGAAAGTCGTCCAGCCGCAGCGACCAGCCCGACCACGGCAGGTGCACGACCCGATCGGCGGGCTCGGCGGCCAGCGCCGCGCTCTGCATCTCCAGCAGCGCCTGAGCCCGCTCGACCAGCACCGCGGGCCCGGCGGCCGCGGCCGCCTCGCCGCCGCGCCTGACGCTCAGGTTGCTCTCGTGCTCAAGCCCCGCCTGCACCCACGGCGAGCGCGAGAAGTGCTCGATGAGCGGGATCGGCTCCTGGACCTCCCCATGCGGTACGAGCACGTCGCCGACCCTGACGAGCTGGTGAGCCACATGCCCGGCCAGCCCCGCGACGCTGAACTCCATGAGCGCGCTCGGCTTGTCCCACGATCCGGACACGGCCGGATCGCGCAGGAGCGTCACCGCCGACGCCGCTGCCACCAGATAGGACTGCCTGCTTTCCCCCATTTGCCGCCCTTTCCCGGGTTCAGGTGCTCTTTCGCGCTAACACTATGCACCTAACAAACGAGCCCCGCATTGCCATCCTTCCTGCTGAGATGGGGTGCGATCAGGCCAGGGCCCGCCTGATCGCCGTCTTGACGAACGCGCGCGCCAGCCGCGCCCGCCTGAACCGGCTCAGCACCGGCGGGGGCGAGTCGTACCGGCGGGCGCGGATGTCGGCCACCACGATCTCCGGCGCCCCCAGGTCGTTCAGTACGTCGAGCGCCTCCAGCTTGCTGATCAGCCGCCCCTCCCGCAGGGTGACCGTGGCCCTGGCGACCGTCAGCATGCCCAGGTCCACCCAGACGTCCTGCAGCCAGCGCCGCCGCGCCTGGGCCTTGACGAGCCAGTAGTCACGCAGATCGGTGCGGACGTAGTGGGTCAGCTCCTCCTCCGACACCGGCGGCAGTAACCCGTCCGGCGGCGGCCCGTGCAGGACCCTGGCCCCGTTGTGCAGCTCGCGTCGCGTCACCGCGCTGACCGGGCGGCGGAAGATCTGCCCGAACGCCCACGTGATGTGCTCGGCCGAGAGGTCCTCAAGTTCCTGCCTGGCCATGTACGAGCAGTGCAGGTGCTCGGTCAGGGGGAGCCGGAGCCGGCGATGGGCCGCCTTGATCCGGCGCCAGTGGTCCATCGTCGGAGGGCGGTCGAGCACCGCGACCAGGTCGAGGTCGCTGCGCCCAGGCTGGTAGTCGCCGGCCGCCAAGGAGCCGTGCGCCCAGACCGCGACCAGGGGAACTGCCGGTTCGACACCCTCGAGAAAATCCCTTAGCAGGCGTTCGGTCGCTGCGTGCATGATGGCAACTATGATCGATTCACGGCTGACAGGAAAGGTCGCGCTGATCACAGGCGCCAATCACGGCATCGGCGCCGCGACCGCGATCGCGCTGGCGGCCGAGGGTGTCGCGGTCTTCCTGACGTACAAGCGGCTCGAACCCCTGAACGAACCGGCCTATCCGGACGCCTACGACAAGGCGCGGGCCGGGAGCGCCGACGAGGTGGTGGCGCGCATCCGCGCGGCGGGCGGCGCGGCGGAGGCGGCCGAGGCCGACCTGGTCGACACGCGGAGCCCGGAGGCCCTGTTCGACCAGGCGGAGAAGGCGTTCGGGCCGGTGGACATCCTGGTCAACAACGCCAGCGGCTCGCTCGGCAACACCTTCACGCCCGCCGGGCGCGACAGCTTCGGCCGTCCGCTGCGCATGGTGGACGCCGAGACGCACGAGCGGCAGTTCGCGGTGGACGTGCGGGCCCCGGCGCTGCTGATCGCCGAGTTCGCGCGGCGGCACCAGGCACGCGGCGCGAGCTGGGGCCGCATCATCGGCCTGACCTCAGGCGGCCCGAACGGCTTCCCGACCGAGGTCAGCTACGGCGCGGCGAAGGCGGCCCAGGAGAACTACACCATGTCGGCCGCGCATGAGCTCGGCCAATACGGCATCACGGCCAACATGGTCTACCCGCCCGTCACCGACACCGGCTGGATCAACGAGGAGGTCGAGAAGGCGGTCGCGGCCAGCGATGTCCTGCGTGAGATCGCCCAGCCCGAGGACGTGGCCGAAGTGATCACGTTCCTGGCCTCGCATCAGGGACGGCGGGTGACGGGGCAGATCCTCAGGATGTACTGAACAGGGCGCTGACCGATTCTCCGTCGTGGATGCGGCGCATGGCCTCGGCCAGGGCGGGCGCGATGGAGAGCACGGTGAGCTTGTCGCTGGGCTTGGGCGGCGGCACCGTGTTGGTGCAGACGATCTCCTCGACCTCGGGCAGCTCGCTCAGCCGCTCGATCGCCCCGCCGGCGAACAGGCCGTGCGTGCAGGCCACCCGTACCGAACGGACCCGCTGCTCGCGCAGCCGGTCGAGCAGCTCGATGACCGTGCTGCCCTTGGCGATCTCGTCGTCCAGGATGATCACGTCCTTGCCCGTCACCTCGCCGATCACCGAGCTGATCACCACGCGGTCGTCGCTGAAGCGCTGCTTGGCGCCCATCGCGACTCCGGTGCCGAGCAGGCGGGCGAAGTGGGCGGCCTCCTTGGCGTTGCCGAGGTCGGGGGAGACGACGACCGTGTTCGACAGGTCGTACCGGCGGAAGTGCGCGGCCAGTTCGCGCAGCGCGTGCAGGTGGTCCACGGGGACGCTGAAGAAGCCGTGCACCTGCGGCGAGTGCAGCGTCATGGCCAGGAACCGGTTGGCGCCGGCGGCCACCATCAGGTCGGCCACCAGGCGCGCCCCGATCGAGATGCGCGGGGCGTCCTTCTTGTCGCTGCGCGCATAGGCGTAGTGAGGCATCACCACGGTGGTCCTGGCCGCGGAGGCGCCGCGCGCGGCGTCGAGCATGAGCAGCAACTCGACCAGGTGCTCCTGCACGGGCGGCACGAGCGGCTGGATGAGGAACACGTCACGCTCGCGGCAGTTGGCCTGGAGTTGCACTTCGAGCACGTCATTGGCGAAGCGGTTGAGTTGGACGGGATGCAGTGGGGTGCGCAGGTGGGCGCAGATCTCCTCAGCCAGTTCGGGGTGGGCGCTGCCGCTGAAAACCGTGATGTCTCGCACGATTCCGTAATCGTAGCCACCGCAGGTGACGTCTTACGAGAGCGACCCCGGTGTGAGCGCGTCGAGATCGGGCAGTACGCGCCAGGCAAGGGCCAGCGCGTCGGGCGCGGGCGGGTAGCGGGGGTGCGGCACGGCGATCACCCGCATGCCGGCCGCGTACGCCGAGCGCAGTCCGTTGCTGGAGTCCTCGACCGCCACGCAGCCGTGCGGATCGACCTCCATCCGCCGCGCCGCCTCCAGGTAGCCGTCGGGCGCCGGCTTGCCGCGCGGCACCTCCTCGGTGGACACGGTGGCCGCGAAGCACTCCTTCAGCCCGGCCGCGTCCAGCACCACGTCGATCAGCCGCCGTGGGGACGAACTGGCCAGCCCCAGCGGGAGATCCGCCGACAGACGGCGTACGGCCTCCACGGCCCCCGGCATCAGCGGCACCCCGTCCCGGTAACGGTCCGCCATCTCCGCAACCACACCGCGCGCGATGTCGTCAGGTTCCATCCGAACACCGAGTTCACGCAGGTAGGAGGCCCATTCGGCGGTGCTCATGCCCATGAGCCTCGACTGTGTGTCGGGCTGCCAGGTGCCGCCGTGGTCCGCGACGAACGCCCGGCGCACCTCCTCCCACACCGGTTCGGAGTCCACCAGCACACCGTCGAGGTCGAACACGCACGCTTCCACGCGACCAGCCAATCACATCTACTTGCCCTATTTAGAGCCTTTATTGAGCTATTTGCCCAGATTGTGGGGCATGCCGCTTGGCATGGCAGACCTTCCATTTCACGACAGGGGCGACTTCGAGGACGCGGACCGCGGCTTCATCGCCAAACTCACCCCCGCCGTGATCAAAACCATGGACGGCCGGGTCGTGTGGGACAACGACTCCTACGACTTCCTCCAGGGTGACTGCCCCGCCACGGCCCACCCCAGCCTCTGGCGGCAGGGCGCGCTCTGCGCCAGACAGGGCCTGTACGAGGTCACGGACGGCATCTACCAGGTACGCGGCCTGGACCTGTCGAACATGACGCTGGTCGAGGGCGAGCACGGCGTCGTCGTCATCGACCCGCTCATCTCCACCGAGTGCGCCGCCGCCGCCCTCAAGCTGTACCGTGCCCACCGCGGCGACCGCCCCGTCACCGGCGTGATCTACACCCACGCCCACGCCGACCACTACGGCGGCGTACGCGGCGTCACCGGCGGCGGCGTGCCGATCCTGGCCCCCGCCGGCTTCATGGAGAACGCGGTCACCGACAACGTCTACGCGGGCTTCGCCATGACCCGCCGTGCCGTCTACATGTACGCTCCCGCCCTGCCCCGCTCCCCGGAGGGTCAGATCGGCGCGGGGCCCGGCATGACCGCCTCGACGGGCACCGTGTCCCTCATCCCGCCCACGATCGAGGTCACGCGTACCGGCCAGGAGGAGACGATCGATGGGGTGCGGATGCTCTTCCAGCTCACGGCCCCCGCCGAGATGAACTTCCTGCTCCCCGACCGCCGCGCCCTCTGCCTGGCCGAGAACGCCACGCACAACCAGCACAACCTCCTGCCCCTGGGCGGCGGCGCGGTCCGCGACGTACGGGCCTGGGCGCGCCAACTGACCGAGGCCATCGCCCTGTTCGGCGGCCGGGCCGAAGTGGCCTTCGCCGCGCATCACTGGCCCACGTGGGGCCACGACCGGATAGAGCGCTTTCTCGCCCAGCAGCGCGACCTGTACGCCTACCTGCACGACCAGACCCTGCGCCTGCTCAACCAGGGCCTGACCGCCCCCGAGATCGCCGAGGCCGTCCACATGCCGCCCGAACTGGAGCAGGTCTGGCACACGCACGGCTACTACGGCTCGCTCAGCCACAACGTCAAGGCCATCTACCAGCGCTACCTGGGCTGGTTCGACGGCAACCCGGCACACCTGTGGGAGCACCCGCCGCGGGAGAGCGCGATCCGGTACGTCGAGTGCCTCGGCGGCGGCGCGGCCGTGGTCGCGTTCGCCAGGCGCTACATCGACGAGAACGACCTGCGCTTCGCCGCCCAGCTCCTCAACCACGCCGTCTTCGCGGACGAGGGCAACAAGGAGGCCCGCGACCTGCTGGCCGAGGTCTACACCCGGCTCGGCCACGGCGCCGAGAACGCCACCTGGCGCAACTTCTACCTCATGGGCGCACTGGAGCTGGCCGACGGTATCCTGCCCGCCGCCATGGCGCCCGGCTCGCCCGACGTCCTCGCCGCGCTGAGCGTGGAGCAGATCTTCGACTCGATCGCCATCCGCGTGAACGGGCCACGGGCCTGGCACGAGCGGCTGGCCATCGACTGGGACCTGACCGACCTGGGGGAGCGGCACCGTACGACGTTGTCGAACGGCGCGTTCATCCAGCAGCCCGCCCCGCCCGACGGGGGCGCCGACCTGACGTTGCGGCTGACCAAGGCTCAGCTCGTCGGGCTGCTGGCGGGCAAGGGGGTGGAGGGCGTCGAGCGCGAGGGGGACACGAGCGTGCTGCAGCGACTGGTGGCGGTGCTGGACCGGCCGGCGCCGGACTTCGCCATCGTGACGGCCTAGACCGGCCTGAAGATCCGACTCCGCACAGGCCCTGACCGCCCGTCTCGGCGCGCAGCGCTTTGCGGACGCGTGCCTAGCCGTCCGTCTCGGCGCGCAGTGCCTTGCAGGCGAGCGCGAGCAGCGTCACCACGACCGCCGCCACCCCGGGCCCGACCAGCAGCGGCAGGGTCAGCTCGCCCGCGTGCCAGGCCGCCGCCAGGATCGCCGCCGAGGTCAGCACCGCCACGCCGAACATCGCGCCCCACAGGGGCAACACGTTCAGGTAGGCGAACAGCAGCGGGAACGCCAGCCACACGAACGACGGCGCCGCCACGGCCAGCACCGCCCATCCGGCGGTCACCAGGCCCAGCCACACCCTCCTGGCGATCTCACGGCCCTGCAACGTCGGGCCACAGGAGTAGAGCAGGGCGAGCAGCGCGCCTCCGGCGGCGACGGCCACGTGGTCATCACGCAGCGCGACGACCGCGGCCATAGCCAGCAGCCCATAGGCCGTGGCGTGCACCGCCCAGCTCAACAGGCGCAACGGAACGTCCATCATTACTCACCAAGAGTAACCTCCCGCGCGGTCCTGGGCCGCACGATGGCGGTGATCGCGTAGTACAGGACTCCGGCCAGGACGAGCGCGATGGCCACGCCGATGTTCGCGAACCCGAACGTGCCGTCCTTCAGCTCATCACTCATCAGGAAGCCGACGATCCTGGCGATGTTCGCGTCCGCCGAGGTGATCAGCCCGAGCCCCACGATCGACGCCACGACCAGCGACACCAGCCCCTGCCAGTTGAACGCTGGCGCGCCGGGCCGCAGCACCCCCTCGTCGTACGCCCTGCCGCCCGCCCGCAACCGCCACATGTCCACCAGGAAGATCGCGACCCAGGCCGCCATCACCACGCCGGCGATCGCCAGGAACGCCTGGAAGGTGGCCAGGAAGCTGGTGGAGACGAACAGCAGGTAGTAGCCGCCGAGCACCATGAGCAGCCCGTCGATCAGCACCGCGTAGTGCCGCCTGACGGGCACACCCAGCGCCAGCATCGACAGCCCGGAGGAGTAGATGTCCATGATCGCCCCGGCCAGGAACCCGCCGATCGCGGTCAGCAGGTAAGGCAGCAGGAACCAGGTCGGCAGCGCCTGCGCCAGCGCCCCCACCGGATTGGCCCCCGCCGCCTCGGCCAGCTTCGGATCGCCGCCCGCCAGCAGCACGCCGAACACGAGCAGCACCATCGGCGGCAGCGCGCCCCCGAGCGTCGTCCACAGGGCCACCGAGCGGGAGGAGGAGCCCGTGGGCAGGTAGCGGGAGTAGTCGGCGCCGCAGTTGACCCAGCCCAGGCCGAGCAGGGTCATGGCGAAGATGATCCCGCCGACCCAGCCGCCGGGTCCGGCCGTGGTCTGCAGCGAGCCGCCGAGCCTCGGGACCATGAGGATCATGTAGACGACGGTCAGCACGACGAACACGTACGTCAGGTAGCGCTGGACCAGCATGATCATCGCGTGCCCGTACACGCCGACCGCGATCACCACCAGGGCCGCGACGGCGAAGCAGACGGCCGTGGTCGTCGTGACCGGGAGACCGGGCGCGAGCCGCTTGAGGATCTCCGCGCCCGCCTGCGCCGAGAGCGTGACGAGCACGATCTCCCAGCCGACGTTCGAGACGTAGGAGAAGAGAGTGGGCAGCTTGTTGCCCTGGTAGCCGAACGGCGCCCGCCCCAGCGTCATCGTCGGCACGCCTGAGCGGGAGCCCCCGATGGCGACCAGGCCGACGAGCAGGAACGACAGCGCGTACCCGACGGCGCCGGTGATGATCGCGGGCACCACGCCGAGCCCGAGCCCGACGATGTAGACGCCGAAGGCCACCCCGAACAGCGACAGGTTGGAGCCGGCCCAGGGCCAGAACAGATCGCGCGGCCGGCCGCGCCGCTCGCCCTCGGGAACCGCGTTGATGCCGTTCTGCTCGACCGCCATCGTGCCCATGATCGGACGGTACCCGGGCGGCCGCGGCAAAGAAATCATTGGTGGGCGATATTTCCCGATTTACAGGGAATCATCAGCGCGATGATGGGGGCTTCCCGGTTCGACACGCGAAAACGCGCGCTGGCCGTGTGCCTGGTGTCCGCGTTCATGACGGGGCTCGACGTGAGCATCGTCAACGTCGCGCTGCCGTCGATCCGCGAGGGCCTGCACGCGACGGAGGACGGGCTGCAGTGGACGTTGTCCGGGTACGCGCTGACCTTCGGCCTCCTCCTGGTCCCCGCGGGACGGCTGGGAGACGCCAGGAGCCGCCGGAAGATCTTCATGGTGGGCGTGGTGGGCTTCACCCTCTCCAGCGCCTTCTGCGGCCTCGCCTGGGACATGAACGTCCTCATCGTCTCCCGCCTCATCCAGGGCATGGCGGCCGGGATGCTGAACCCGCAGGTCTCGGGGCTGATCCAGCAGATGTTCCAGGGGTACGAGCGGGGCCGGGCCTTCGGCGCGCTCGGCGCCACCATCGGCGTGTCCACGGCCGCGGGGCCGCTCATCGGCGGCGCCCTGGTCACCGTGTTCGGGCCTGAGCAGGGGTGGCGGTGGGTGTTCCTGGTGAACGTGCCGATCGGGATGGTGCTGCTGCCGCTGGCCTGGAAGCTGCTGCCGCGCCCGCAACCGGTGCACCGGCGGGGGGAGAGCATGGACCCCGTGGGCGTGCTCCTGCTGGGGATCGGTGTGGCGGGGCTGCTGCTGCCGTTCATCCAGCGGCACCAGTGGGAGGGGACGGCCAAGTGGTTGCTCGTCCCCGCCGCGCTGGTGGTGCTGGGCGGGTTCGTCACCTGGGAGCGGTTCTACCGGCGCGAGCCGCTGGTGAACCTGGCGCTCTTCCGCAAACGTTCCTACAGCCTGGGCGCGGCCATCGCGCTGTTCTACTTCTCCGGCTTCACCGGCATCTTCTTCATCTTCACGCTGTACCTGCAGAACGGTCACGGCTACAGCCCCCTGCTGGCCGGGCTGTCGATCACCCCGTTCGCGGTCGGCTCGGCCTCCGCCGCCATGCTCGGCGGCCACCTCGTCACGCGGATGGGGCGGCGGCTGGTCGCCATCGGGCTGACGATGGTGATCATCGGGCTGCTCGCCACCATGGCTGCCACCCTGCTGGTGCCGGGACAGGCGGTGGGCTGGGCGACCGCGCTGCCGTTGCTGCTCGCGGGCATGGGCAGCGGCCTGGTCATCTCGCCCAACCAGGCCATCACGCTGTCGGAGGTGCCGCCCGAGGGCGGGGGGAGCGCGGCCGGGGTGTTGCAGACGGGGCAGCGGCTGGGCTCGGCCTTCGGGATCGCGGCGGCGGGCACGACGTTCTTCGGGTCACTGGGCGAAGGGTGGGCGACGGCCTTCAGGCACGGGCTCATCGTCGTGATCGTCTCGATCCTCATCGCCCTGTCGGCCGCCGTCTACGACCTCATCCGCTCATGAGAGGAGCCTGGCCTCCACCGCCGGGTCGAGCCCCTTGAGCGGGCGGTCAGGGCGCATCGGCGCCACGCCGCCGAGGCCGCTCAACCAGGCCCACGTGTCGGTCACCGTCTCCTCCATCGGCCGCAGCCGCAGCCCCTCCGCCACCGCCTTGGACACATCGCCCCCGTGCATGAAGTCGTAGTCGTCGCCCACCAGCCAGATCGGCAGCCCGATCCACGGCTCCGCCCCGGCCGCCAGCAGCCGCTCCGCCTCGATCCAGCGCAGCTCGGCATCGGACCCCGTCGCCTTCACGCACGCGTCGAGCAGCTCCCGCATGGTCGTGAACCCCGGCGGGCTCACCACGTTGAAGGCCCCGCCGACGCCGCGCGCCCCCGCCTCCAGGCACCATCGGGCCAGGTCGCGGGCATCGATGTACTGGAGCCCCGCCTCGCCGGGCGCGGGCGCGACCACAGGGCCGCCCCGGGCGATCCGGCCGAGCCACCACGGCAGCCGCCCGACGTTCTCGTAGGGCCCGAGGATCAGCCCGGCCCTGGCCAGCAGCGCCCGATCCCCGAACGCGGCCACGGCCCCCAGCTCCGCCCCCGCCTTGTTCCGCGCGTAGTCACCGTCGCCGTCGTCGGCCGAGGCGGGCACCACGGGCGCGCTCTCGGACGCCCCGAACGGCACGGGATCGGCGTAGACCGACCGGCTGGAGACGTAGACGTAGTGACCGGCCCGCCCCGCCAGCAGCGCCGCCGTGTCCCTGACCGCGGAGGGCGCCCACGACCAGGTGTCCACCACCATGTCCCACTCGTCGTGCTCCAGCGCCGCCAGCCCGCCGGGCGCGGACCGGTCGCCGCGTAGCGCCGTCACCCCCGCGGGCGGCGCGTGGCTGCCCCGGTTGAAGACCGTCACCTGCCACTCCAGCGCCAGCGCCTCATCGACGAACGCCCGCCCCACGAACTCCGTGCCACCCAGCACCAGAACCTTCATGGCATCACCCTGGCCCTCGCGACCCTCGCGCGGAAGGCGTGCACGCCGTCAGCGGAATCGCCAGGAGCGAAAGTCGCGGAGCGTATCCACGGGCGCGCGACTCTTATCTCATAAGCCCAGATCAGCGCGCATCATGTTGCGAACGCTCGCCAAGGGTAAATGTCACTGACAGTGACGTATGGAGGGTGGGGTGGGATGGTGACACGGTTCTTTCCGCGCACGATCCGGGCGCGCCTGACCACGATCGCGACCCTGGTCGCCGGCGTCGTCTTCACCGCCGCGGCCGCCCTCACGCTCGCCACGGTGCCGGACAACCTGGAGGGAGCCGTCCGCGCCAGGGTCGAGCTGGCCGTGCGCCGGGTGGCGAGCCAGGCGCGTTTGGGGGATCTGCCCCGCGTGCTGGAGACGCCGACCCGCGTACGACTTCTCCGCGTGGTCTCCTCGACCGGTCAGGTGCTCGCCTCCAGCCCGTCCTTCCCCCAGGACCCGCGCATCACGAAGTTGCGTCCCCGCGAGTACGAGAGCCTCGTGACAGCCGAGCTGGAGCCGCCACAGCGGTCGGACGAGCCCGAGACCCGCTACCTGGTGATGGCCCTGACCGTGCGCACACCCCAGGGCCCCGCCACCGTCTACGGGGCCGCCTCCCTCGTCGACATCGACCGGGCGCTCGTGTGGGTCCAGCTGCTGGTCTACCTCGGCACTCCGCTCGTGCTGCTGGCCGTCGGCGGCCTCACCTGGTCCGCGATCAGGTCGGCCCTGCGCCCGGTCGAACGCATCCGCTCCGAGCTGGCCGAGATCACCGGCAGGGACCTCAGCCGGCGCGTCCCCGTACCGGACAGCGGCGACGAGATCGCCGACCTGGCGGCCACCACCAACCACACCCTCGACCGGCTCGAACGCTCGGCCGAGACCCAGCGCCGCTTCATCGCCGACGCCTCGCACGAGCTGCGCAGCCCCATCGCGGCGCTCAGGGCCCAGCTGGAGGTGGCCAACGCCTACCCGGACGAAACGGACTGGGCGGCCACCGGCGCGCGGGCCCTGAGCGCCGCGGAACGCCTCACCAGCATCATCGACGAGCTCCTGATGCTGGCCAGGCTCGACGCGGGCGCCGTTCCGCAGCGCCGCGTGGTGGACATGTGCCGCCTGGTGGAAGATCACGTACGCCGTCGCGAGGGCGCCAGGGTGCCCATCCTCGTCGACCTGTCGTGCGGGAACGCCCCGGTCCACGGCTCGCCGCTGCAGCTCGACCGCCTCCTGACGAACCTCCTCGACAACGCCGTCAGGCACGCGGCGACGCGGATCGAGGTGGAGGTGGCGGTGCGGGGGGACCGGGTGGTCGTGACGGTGACCGACGACGGTGACGGGATCCCGCCGCAGGACAGGGAGCGGGTGTTCGAGCGGTTCACCCGGCTGGAGAACGCCAGGGCCAAGGAGAAGGGCGGCAGCGGCCTCGGGCTGCCCCTGTCCAGGGAGATCGCCGCGGCTCACGGCGGCACCCTCACCATCGCCGACCACTCGCCCGGAGCCCGTTTGGTGGCCGTCCTGCCGCTGCACGAGGAGACCTAGACTCTCCCGCATGGATCTGCGCGAGCTCTCTGACGAGATCGAGCCCATCTCGCATCGGTACGCGGACAAGCTCGGCATCGAGCGGGACGACACCTGGTTCCTGCTCAAACTGCAGGAGGAGGTCGGAGAGCTGACCCAGGCCTTCCTCATGCTCACGGGCCGGGCCAGGAAGAAGGGCCGCACGGAGGAGCAACTGGCGGCCGACTTCCGCGCGGAGCTGGCCGACGTGCTGTGTCACGTGGTGCTCATGGCCCGCAACCACGGGGTGGACCTGGACGCGGAGATCGAGCAGAAGTGGCTGGCCTGGAAACGGTAGGGCCCGCCTCCTGGAAGACGGGCCCCATGTCGGTCAGTCGACGACGGTGATGCGGTTGGTGGCCGGAGGGGCGATCGGGTTGTCCCTGCCGAGCTGCTCGACGAAGGCGTCGATGTCCAGCGGCCCGCTCCACAGGTCCGTGCCGTCCCTGAAGGCGAGGAACGCGTCGCCGCCGCCCACCAGGAAGTTGTTGGCCGCGACCCGGATCTGCTGCGCGTCCGTCACCGCCACCCCGTCGATCGTCATGCCGGAGACCTTGGAGCCCCAGGCGGCGTTCCGGCTGTAGGTGTAGGTGAAGTTCGCCGACGGCTGCAGGATCTTGGCGAACGCCTGGTTGTTGGGCCCGCCGGGGAACTGCTGCTCCAGCACCGTCTTGAGCTGGGCGCCCGTCAGCGTGACGACCTGCATCAGGTTGTTGAACGGCTGCACGGTGAACGCCTCGCCGTAGGTGACGACGCCGTCGCCCTCGTTCGCCGGGGAGGTGGCGTAGGTCAGCGACGCCCGTACACCGCCGGGGTTCATCAGCGCGATCTGGGCGCTTCCGCCCGTCTTCGTGCCGGCGAGCTGGCCGTCGGCGATCAGATTGCCGAGCGGGGACTCGCCGGAGGGCGCGGCCGCGTTCGTGATGTCGGCGCTGATCGTGCCGGCCGTCTTGTTGGCGACGGGCGCGACGCGGTCCTTCCACGTCTGTACGAACGCCGAAATCTCAGGATCCGCGGCGACCGTACGCGTCACGACGTGATTGTCCGCCACGACCGAGGCGCGGTCGATGTCCCGCGTCTTGGCGTTCACCTTCATGTCGATCTGCGTGATGACCCGCCCGAACGAGCCACCCTGCGAATACACACGCTCGTTGCCCGCCGGGTCCTTGACCTTGCACAGGTACGCCTGGTGCGAGTGGCCACTCAGGATGAGGTCGATCTCGGCGTCCACCTGCGTGGCGATGCGGTTGCCCGCCCCGGGGACGGCGCTGCAGGCGTCGGGCGACTGGTTCGCCGTCACCTGGTCACCCTCGTGCACCAGGATGACCTGTGCCTTCACGCCCACCAGCTTGAGCAGCTTGGAGGCCACGTTCGCGGCCTTGACCTCGTCCACGAACTTGAGGTCCTTGATGCCCTCGCTCCCGACGATGTTCGGCGTCGTCTGCGTGACCAGCCCGATGAAGCCGATCGGCACGCCGTTCATCCACTGGATGCTGACCGGCGGCAGCGCGGGCACGCCCCAGTCGGACAGGGCCTGCTTGACCTGGGGCGAGTTCGACCCGCCGAGGGCGGCCAGCGCGTCGGTCTTCTCGTTCGGGTTCTTGAACAGGACGTTCGCGCCGACGTAGTCGAACTTGGCGCCCTTCCACGTCCCGGCGGGCGAGCAGCCGTCCACCGGGTGGCACCCGCCGTTCATGATCCGGCGCAGCTCGGTGTAGCCCTCGTCGAACTCGTGGTTGCCGACCGCGGCCACCTTGAGCCCCACCTTGTCCAGGAACTCGATCGACGGCTCGTCGTGGTAGGCCGCCGAGGTCAGCGGCGAGGCCCCGATGAGGTCGCCCTGGGCGACGGCGATGGTGTTCCCGTCGGCCAGGGCCTTCATGTGCGTGGCCACGTAGGCCGCGCCTCCGGCGTCGACCGTGTTGCCGTTCTCGTCCACCATGCGACCGGAGGAGCCGGTGGGGGGTTCGAGGTTGCCGTGGAAGTCGTTGAGCGCGAGCAGCCGGACGGGGACCGTATTGGGCGCTTTGCTCGCGTTCGCCGGGAGGGTGGCGAACAGAACCGCCCCCGAAGCGACGGCTCCGGCCAGCACCAGCCGGAGGAAGGAACGAGACGTCATGGCCTAAGACGTTACGGCGGTAACCTATGCAGCCAATGTCGCAAAGGTAACGATTTGCCGGGCTGTCACATGGCGTTATTTGCCAGTCATACGCCTAGAGTTCGTTTCGTGAGAGAGCGAAGCGAACGAACAATGGAACGCGGCAGTTCACTCACGGAGCCGACGGAGGAGGTTCTGTGAGCGTGCGGGTAGAGGCCGGCGAACGGCTGGACGACCGGCAGGTCGACGGGGTGCTCGCCCTGGTGGAGGCGGCGACGGAGGCCGACGGCGTCCGCCCGCTCAACGAGCACGTGATGCTCCACCTACGGTACGGAGGCGATCCGCGGGCCCGATCGCTGCTGCTGTACGCGGGGGACGCGCTGGCCGGCTACGCGCACGTCGATCCGACGGACGAGGTCGAGGGGCCGAGCGTCGAGCTGGTCATCCACCCGGCCCACCGCCGCCAGGGGCACGGGGCGCGCCTGCTGAGCGCCGTCATGGAGCTGACGAACGGCAGGCCACGCCTCTGGGCCCACGGCGACCACACGGGCGCGGGCGCGCTCGCCGCCTCCTTCGGCTTCGAACGGGTCCGCTCCCTCTGGCAGATGCGCCGCTCCCTCTTCGCGCCGCTGACGGCGTACACGCTGCCGGACGGGGTGGACCTGCGTACGTTCGTCCCCGGGAGGGACGAGGAGGCCTGGCTCAAGGTCAACGCCGCCGCCTTCGCCCACCACCCGGAGCAGGGCGACTGGACCGTGGACGACCTCCTGCGGCGCGAGCAGGAGCCCTGGTTCGACCCGGAGGGCTTCTTCCTGGCCTTCCGGGACGAGCGCCTTGTCGGCTTCCACTGGACGAAGATCCACGGCTCCTCCGACCACGGTCACGAACCCCTCGGGGAGGTGTACGTGGTCGGCGTGGATCCCTCCCAGCAGGGCACCGGCCTGGGCAAAGTCCTCACCCTGGCCGGGCTGAGTCATCTGCGCTCGCGTGGTCTCGCCCAGGCGATGTTGTACGTGGACGAGACCAACACGGCGGCGATTCGGCTGTATGAGTCCCTCGGGTTCAACCGATGGGACGTGGACGTGATGTACGCCCCGGAGGGCTGAGCTGGTGTGAACGGCGGCGTTGGCGTTCACGGCGACTTGTCCTGACTGTCAGCGTTCGACGATGCGTGTTGTCCTGAAGGTCGGCCTTCGGCGCGGGCGTGTCGTCCTGACGGTCAGCCTTTGACGATGGCATGTTGCCCTGACGGTCGGCCTTCGGCGAGGGCGTGTCGTCCTGGCGGTCAGCTTTCGACGATGGCGTGGAGGATGAAGTAGGACACGGCGGCCACGACGGCGGCGGCCGGGATGGTCAGGACCCAGGCGGTCACGATGTTGCCCGCGACCCCCCACCGCACGGCGCTGATCCGCTTGGTGGCCCCCACGCCCATGATCGCCGTCGTGATCGTGTGCGTGGTGGAGACGGGCGCCCCGAATCCGATGGCGGCCGCGTACAGGACGGTCGCCGCCGCCGCCTCCGCGGCGAACCCCTGGGGCGGGTTCAGCGCGATGATGCGCCGTCCGAGCGTGCGCATGATGCGCCAGCCACCCGCGTACGTTCCGAGCGAGATCGCCCCGGCGGCGGCCAGGATGACCCATTGAGGGATGGGATCCGTCGGCTCGGCGAACCCGCCGACGGTGAGGGCCAGGAAGATCACACCCATCGTCTTCTGTGCGTCCTGCAGCCCGTGCCCGAGCGCCATGGCGGCGGCCGAGACGGTCTGCGCGTAGCGGAAGCCGCGGTTGGTCTTGCCGGGCTGGCTGTTGCGGAAGATCCAATAAATTGCGATCATGATCGCCGCGGCCAGGGAGAACCCGATCAGCGGTGACAGGACCATCGGGATGACGACCTTCTCGACGACGCCGTCCCAGTGCACCAGGCTGGCCGAGGCCAGCGCGGCGCCCACCAGGCCACCGATGAGAGCGTGGCTGGAGGAGGAGGGCAGGCCGAAATACCAGGTGATCAGGTTCCAGCAGATCGCGCCGATCAGTGCCGAGGCCACGATGACCAGGCCGTGGGAGCCGTCCGGAGCGTCGATGATGCCTACGCCGACCGTCTGGGCGACCTGGGTGCCCAGGTGGGCGCCGATGAAGTTCATCGCCGCGGCCATGAACAACGCGGCCCTGGGGGTCAGGGCCCTGGTCGAGACGGAGGTCGCGATAGCGTTCGCCGCGTCGTGGAATCCGTTGGTGTAGTCGAAGGCCAGAGCGATGACGACCACCCCGATGACGAGGGCGAGCGTGAGGTTCACTACCAGGCCTAGCTTTCCTTGACCGCGATCGACTCGACGGTGTTGGCCACGTGCTCGAAGGCGTCGGCGGCCTCTTCGAGGGCGTCGACGACCTCCTTCATCTTCATGACGGTGAGGGCGTCGTACTCACCGCTGAACAGCTTGGCCAGTAGCCTCCTGTAGACCTGGTCGCCCTGGTTCTCGAGGCGGTTGACCTCGATCCAGTACTCGTTGAGGTTCTTCATCGACCGCAGGCGCGGCATGGCCTCGGCGGTCAGCTCCGCTGCCCGCTCCAGCACCTCCACCTGCCGGACGACGTCCTTGGGGAGGTGATCGATCTGGTACAGCACGATGAGGTCGGAGGCGGCCTCCATGGCGTCCATCACGTCGTCAAGGTTCGAGGCGAGCCGGTAGATGTCCTCGCGGTCGAACGGAGTAATGAAGCTCTCGTTGAGCCGGTTCATGATCGCATGGGTGCGTTCGTCACCGGCGTGCTCGCAAGCGCGCATCTTCTCGGCCAGGGCTTCCCTGTCCGATCCGTCACTGATGATCTCTACCAGTAGACGAGATGCCGTGACCAGGTTGTTCGCTGAGTCGGCGAACAGGTCGTAGTAGCTGTCCTCACGTGGCGTGAGACGCAGGCGCACGTCGTTCTCCAGATGTGCGGGGATGGTCCGTGGAAGAGGGTATGGCTTACCAGGCGAAATGCGAACTTCATGTCCCCTTCGCCTACTGGCTACCCGGCGTATGTTGTGCAACACCGCTGATCTGCGTAGTTTTAGGGGCTTCTTTGCAGCTCGCACCGGCTTCTGGGCCCTTTGGAACGCCCCATTTCCATGGGGCGATCCGGCTTCAGTCAGCTACTTGTTCCCGCGCTGTTCATCTGTTGTTCATCATATCTTCGTGCGGTGAAAGTTCATGAACGACCTCGACGGGGTCGGGCCCCTTTGGCCTTGGTAGCGCGAGCCGTACTTGTCGGACCCGTACGGGTGCTCGGCGGGCGAGCTGAGCCTGAACACGCACAACTGCCCGATCTTCATCCCCGGCCAGAGCTTGATCGGCAACGTCGCCACGTTCGACAACTCCAGCGTCACATGCCCGCTGAACCCCGGATCGATGAACCCGGCCGTCGAATGCGTCAGCAACCCGAGCCGCCCCAGCGAACTCTTCCCCTCCAACCGCGAGGCCAGATCGTCGGGCAGGGAGATGACCTCGTACGTGGAGGCCAGCACGAACTCCCCCGGATGCAGGATGAACGGGTCATCCCCGTTCGGCTCCACCATCCGCGTGAGATCCGGCTGCTCCTCGCACGGGTCGATGTGCGGGTAGCGATGGTTCTCGAACACCCGGAAGAAGCGGTCGAGCCGTACGTCGATGCTGGAAGGCTGAATCATGTCCGGATCGAACGGTTCCAGGGAGAGACGTCCGGCGTCGAGCTCAGCAAGGATGTCACGGTCAGATAGCAACACGGTGAGCAACTTACCGGTCGGGTTGGAAGTGTGCGGGGCTGGGATTGCTGAAGTGCGCCAAGTTTCCGATACAGTAGGGACGCGACTTCGGGTCGTGCGCGGGTGTAGTTCAATGGTAGAACATCAGCTTCCCAAGCTGACAGCGCGGGTTCGATTCCCGTCACCCGCTCCAGACTGAAAGAGCCAGGTCAGGGATGGATTCCCGACCTGGCTTTGATCGTTCCTAGGGTTCTTTTCGATCTTCCGTGCCCGTTACGTGCCCGATCCGTCTGGATCTTCCTCGTGGGGCTCGGGTTTCTCAGGCTTCAGGGCTTCCTCGGCGAGCTTGCCGAGAGCGTCTGCGATGGCCCGGTCGCGCTCCATCGCGGTGTGCTGGTAGATCAGCGCGGCCCGCGTGGAGGAGTGCCCCATGCGGGTCATGAGGTCCCGGAGGGTGGCACCGGACTGGGCGGCGAGGGTGTTTCCGGTGTGGCGAAGATCATGGAAGTGAAATCCGCCGAGTTTCGCCTTCTTGAGCGCCGCCGCCCAGACTCGGGTGAAATTCGCGCGCCTGAGTTTGGCGCCCTTGGGGCCGACGAAGACATGTCCGTGCTCGCCCTTCTCGGCGTACGTCTCCATGTGTTTGCGAAGGTCCGGGAGCAGGGTCGCCGGGATACTGACGAGGCGCTTGCCCGCTTCGGACTTGGGCGGACCGATCGTCACCGAGCCGTCCTTCAGCTCGGTCGTGGTGCCGACGACGCGAATCGTGCCCGCGTCCAGGTCGAGGTTCTTGCGCTGGAGTGCGGCCAGCTCGCCCCACCGCAGGCTGGCGAAGGTGGCGAGCAGGATCAGCATGCGAAAGCGCGGCTCGATGGCGTCGGCCAGGGCGAAGACCTGCTTCATGGTCAGTACGGGCCGCTCGGGCGAATCCTCCTTGCCCGCCTTCTTGATGGTGCACGGGTTGGCCTTGATCAGCCCGTCCTCCACAGCCGTGTTGAAGATGGCCTTCAGGAGCCGGTACGCCTTGGCCACGGTGACCGGTCCGACGCCGTTGTCGAGGAGTTGCTTGCGCCATTTGCGGATGTGAGCGACCTTGACCTCGCTCATCGCGCAGTTGCCGAAAGTCGGGAGGAGGTGGATGCGGAGAAGGCCCTCGTAGAGCTGGACGGTCTTCGGCCGCAGTCCCGGGCGCTCGTCGATCCACGTCGAGCCGTACTCCTTGAAGCTGACCTTCCCCAGGTCCGGGTTCAACCAGTCGCCGGCAAGCAGCTCGGCCTCTTTCTTGGTCAGCCAGATCTCGGCTTCCTTCTTGGTGGCGAAGGTGTTCGGCGCGGTACGGTCCACGCCGTCCGGTCCCTGATACCTGGCTTGGAATCGTCCCGAGGGGAGTTTCCGAACGCGCCCGAATCGACGCTTACTCATGCCGCCCTCCATGTGCGAGTGGAAATGGGGTGGACGAGTCCCGCCGCGATGAAGTCGTTGAGCGCGGATTCGGGAATGCGAACCTTGCGCCCTATGCGGACGAAGGTGATCCGGCGTTCCTCGATGAGACGCCGGGGGAACCGCTCGCTGGTGCTGAGCCGTTCCGCTACTTCGGTGACGGTGAGAAGGCGGTCAACGGGGTGCTTGGATGCCCCGCTCATGCCGCTCTCCCTTCCGCTGCCGAAAGATCTTGGCCTTCTCCTCTGGCCTGGAGTTCGGCCATGTGAGCGCGCCAGCGTTGCCGCTCACGAACGGATCGCAGCAGACGAGCGGCCAGAGGAGGCACATTGGCGTCTCCGGCCGGAACTGGGCGCCAGATGTATCGGTGCGGGTCTATTGATTCGTCGGCTTTGCCGAGGGCTTCCAAGACCCAGGTACGGCGGTCCTGCTTGTGTTCGGCCAGGGTCTTGTTGGACCACTTGCGGGAGACCAGGACCCGACGACCTGCGTACCCGAGGTGTTCGGGCTTGTGGGCCTTGGACCGGCAGCGGCCGGGAACCATCCCGGCTTTTGCGCTCTTGGGCTGGATGCCGTAGCGGAGCCAGTTCGGGCAGGTCGGTGAGCAGGGTTCGTAGCGCAGGGCATCGACGAAGCGGGCTGCGTGCTCGTGCTGGGCCTGGTTGTCGAGCCCGTCGCCGAGGCTCTTGGTCAGGTACTTGGCCAGGTAGCGGATGCACTGGTCGGCGTCCTTGGTGCCCGCGAGCACGCCCTTGACGTCCACCTGGTCGCCGAAGCGGATCACATGCAGGGGTTCGGCGTCCTCGTCGTTGTCCAGCTCGTCGAGGGCTTCGTCCCAGGTGGGCAGGACCTCTCCGGTGTCGGGGTCGAGGTAGCCGGCCTCTTCTTGCCAGACGGGCAGGTGCTCGCCCTCGAAGGCCACGCGATCGACGGAGGGCCACCACACTTGGTGGTAGGTGGCCGCCGCGATCTGCTTGATCTCTGCTCGTGGGAGCGTTCCACGGATGGCCATGTGCAGGTGCGGGGCGAGCCGCTTTTGAGGCTCCACGGTCGCGAAGTACTGCACGTCGAAGCCAGCCACGCGGCGCAGGTTCTGCACGAACCGGTCCACGAGCTTGGAGAAGTGCAGCGCGTCCCGGGCAGCGCGTGCGTAGTCGTAGGTGTCGGGATGGACCGGTACGCCGTCGCGGACCTTGCCGTACGAGGGCAAGGTGAGCGTGACGAACAGCGAGGGCCGGTAGGTCTTGCCGTCCGGTGCCTGGAAGGTCCGGCCCAGCGTGGTGTGGGCCATCTTGCGCTTGGGCAGGTCCGGTGCGTCCTGTCTGCGCTTGGTCGAGCGGGAGCGCTTGGACGCCGTCCGGCCGAGTACGTTGCCGCGCATACCGGCTGCGTTGATCTCCTCGTCCAGGCCCTCGATGAGTGCGTCCAAGTCGGTCGTGTCGTCACCGACCTGTTCGGCCTCGTCGCGCTGGGCTTGGACGTCGGCGCGGAACTCCACCAGCCAGCGCTGTTCCTCGTTCGGGTCGTCCGGGGTGATCGTGGGTTCCTCGTCCAGGTGCCAGCCTTCCCGGCATTGGGCCTTACGGAGCTGCTTGTTGCGCTTGGCACACGGCGGGCACTTGCTGTCCATCGGCGAACCGCACGGGACGTCGATGATCTCCCACTGGCTGGTGTGGGTGTCGAGCCGCTTGAGCGGGACGGGCCGGATGCAGACGCCGTTCAGCTTGGCGACCTCTTCGACGACGTCGCGGGCGAGGGGCATGGCCAGTCGTACCGCTCGGGGTAGGGCGCGGTCGTGCGCATGTGTCATGGGGACCTCCCTTCGTCGGTGTCAGTGAGGATGAGCGCGGTCTGGCCGCACTCGCGGCACTCGACCAGGGCGCGGGTCAGGTCGAGCCACAGGGCGTTCAGCGTGCCGCAGGAGGCGCAGCGCAGCCCGTCGAGGACGTGGGCGAGGTTCATGCGGCCTCCCCGAACTGGGCAACCATGGCGCGGATGTCGGTGTCGGAGACGTAGGCGGCGCGGACGCGGATGGGTTCGGGTGAGGTCTCTAGGCGCATGTAGGCGACGCCGGCCCCTTGCTCGGGGATGGGTGAGATGTGGTCGGCGAGTGCTCCCCGGTCGCGTGCGCCGTCGCCGAGGACCATGTCCACCTGCTCCGACTCGTCGAGCCTCAGCGCGATCTTGTCGGGGAACAGATTGCGGATGTTCATGACCTCCTTGCGCGGGTCCTGAAGAGCCGCCATCACGCCGACGCCGACCGAGCGGCCTTGGGTGGCGAGCGTGGCCAGAGCAGCGGAGATGCGCTGCCGGAGTTGTTTGTCGGGCTGGTAGGCGGTTAGGAACGCCACCTCGTCGACGAGGACCAGGACGAACGGGTCCTCGATGGTCGGGACGTGGGTGCGCTGGAGTCCGGCGAAGCGGGCCGCTCGCTTCTGCATGACGCTGACCGCCTCGTCGAGGAGATCGGCGCAGTCTGCGGGATCGGCGGCGTAGCGGCCTTGGAACAGCTCGCGCCCGAAGGACAGCTCCATCAGCTTGGGATCGAGCGCCCAGACTTGGGCCAGGCCCGCCCGGATGGCGGGGAGCAAGCCGCGGATTGTGTCCCACAGGAACGAGCCCTTGCCTGCCCCGGTCGCACCTGCGATCAGGACGTGGGTGCCGTGCACCTTAAGCCGGAGCGGTCGGCCGTCCTCTTGCTTGCCTATCTCGACCGGCCCCACAGTGGGTTCCTCGGGGACAGGTAGCGCTGGGATCGGCGTGGCCAAGGGGTCGCGGCGCGGGAAGATGAGCAGCAGTCTGCCGCCCTTGATGAGCGCGACCCGGCAGGACGTGACGCCGAAGCCGTGGGCGAGGTTGTCGATGCGGTCGGACCAGTCCTTGACTGCCTGGCCGCGCAGCATGCGCACGGTGATGCGGTCGGCCCAGCCGTCGCACTGGACGCGGACGAGCCGGGGCAGGTAGACGCGCCCGTTGACGCGTTTGCCGAGGCCGGAGACGTCCATGACGGACTGCCAGTGACGCTGGTAGACCGACATGAGCCGCCACCAGGCCAGCAGTCGCCAGCCGACGAGGCGGGCGAATGAGGCACGGTCGAGGTAGGCCCAGGAGGTCAGGCTCAGCGTGACGATCCCGAACAGGGACGCCGCCAGTGGCCAGCCGTACTGGTACCAGGTGAAGCCGAGGGCAGTGGGAACGGCCGTCGCGACCGGGTGCCGCCAGATCGTCCGGACCAGGGCGATGAGGAAGCGGTAGAGGTAGATGACCAGGGTGATGATGGCGGGCGTGCGGACGACGGCCGGTTGGAAGACGACGGCGGTGTCCGGAGTGGTGGAGACGAGGTTGCGTGCCTCGTCACCAGGGAGCCGTTTGAACATTAGGCTGAAGACCTCTCGTGATTCGCGTCAGGGGAGATGAGGGGCCGCCGGAAGGACCAGTTCCAGCGGCCCCGCTTGCTTGTCAGGCCGCAGCCTGCTTCTCGGCATGCAGGCGCTCGCAGTCCGCGAGGTAAGCCGTCGCCGCGTCGGACAACTGGCGAGCGAAGGCGACACGTTCGGCCGTGGCCTCGGCGTCCTTCGTCGTGCCGATACTCACGTGCGTAGCTGCGAAGGTGATGTCGATGAAAGCATGGGAGCCCTTGCCAGCCGGGTAGTACGTCACCTGGGCCGAGCTGTCCGGGTAGATCGAGACCCCGATGCGGGGCTCCTCGTCAGGGCGAACCCGGATGACCGTGTAGCTGTAGCCGTCGTTCATGCTGCGACCTCCTTGCTGCCGTTGGACTTGGCGGTGTTGGTGCGGGGCGCGAGCATCTGCCGCGCCTTGATGGAGTAGGCGAGCCGTCCGGAGCCGTTGACGTACGGGGTGACGGTCATGCCGTCGAACTCGACCGGCGTGAACGGCAGCCCCGCAACCGGGGCCGGGGCGACCGGTTGGACCGGGCTGAGGATCTTGACGGCCACGGTCTTCTGTGCCGCCTTGAGCGACGGGTCGGCGTCCATGACGGGGATCTGCCAGACGAGTTCGCCCGTCTGCTTGTCCCGCGCCTGGACGAACCTGCCGTTCGTCGAAGCCTCGAAGTCCTTGACCTGCTCGACCTCCCCGACCGTGTAGCAGCCGTGCGGGAAAACCTGGGCGAACGTCACGGGGATGGGTCCCTGGATTGCCATGGTGGATCTCTTCTCTTCTTGAGCGGTCAGCCATCTTGACTGACCAAGTTGTAAGCCCATTAAGCACGAAGCCCACTTGGCCAGTCAAGTGCACCAAGCGGGCTTCGCGAAGAAGTTGGAACTCCGGCTACCGAATTGGGTAGGCATCTTCCAATTCGTGCCGGTCACCAGGCAGAAGAGACTCCACCACGACCCACGGCTTACCGGTCGCGTCGCACGCCACCGCATAGACGGCCAGCAGCGCAGCCGAACTCTTGACCCCCAGGAGCGACGACTCCTCCTTGGTCGGATTGCGCGCGGTGACGTGCTCGATGATGTGATCCAGTGACGCGCCGGCCTTGCTCTCGACGTAACGCCGAACGCCCTGCTTCAACTCCTCCGGCTCGATCAGGGCCGTGCCTTGCGCCACCTCAACGGGCAGCCAGGTGGAGGAGATTTCGGTCGGCTCACTGTCGTGCTCGATGAGCGATTGCCGCAGCACGACCAGCGACTTGGGCTTGCCACCGAGATAGGCCGCGATCCGGTTCGGCGCCTCAACCTCTCCGGCCGCCAGCAAGCGGCTGGAGACCTGGGCTTCCTTGCGGTCGAGGAGTTCGCGTCCGGCCCGCGCCTGCTGGCTGCTGGGGATGGCCGGGCGACCGCGCACGAACCGGCCCTTGCCCTGATGGGTGACAATCCAGCCCTGATCCCGCAGGACGCCGAGCGCCTTGACGACGGTCGGGCGCGCCATGGCGAATTCGGCCATGAGCTGGTGTTCACTGGGCAGCAGGGAGCCGGGCGGATACTCGCCCGAGTCGATGCGCCGCTCAAGTTCCGCGATCAGTTGCGCGTACTTCGGAGGCGTGTACTCAAATGACATCAGGGCTCCACATTCAACATGCCTGTCTAGCCAAGCAGGCTATCAGCGCATGCTGCTTAGGCAACCCCTTCTACCGACACATGGGCCTACCCCGAAACGCGACGACGGCGCGGCCCCACATCCAGGGAACCGCGCCGTCGAGCATCGCCTACATCGTCTGACCTTCCAGCAAGGCGGTCCAGACCTCGGCGGCCTTCTTGTACGGCCACCGATAGGTCTCGTGGACCATCTCCCCGCCCTTGTCGTCGTATTCCGTCCGGTGGATGTACGACTGACCGCCTGCGCAGCGCAGCTCGTACACGATCGACCGGCAGTGGCACGACCAGGCCACCACCCGGGCACGGTCTTCGGCCTTCGTCGGCTTACGCCAGACCAACTGCATGTGCCCCTCCCGAACCTCGCTGACGTGCGGACTGAGACAGCTCGTGATGATCTCCACTACCCGACCCGCTTTCTCCCGACTCCCGAACACTCGAAGCAGGTCACCTGCACAAGCTCCACAGCCGTCCCATCCAGGTGGCGCAGCGCATCGGCACGGCTCTTGCGCACCCAGCGCCACCCCTTGCCCCGGCAGGCACAGCACCTCTCACTTGTCGGTTGATCGCTCCGAGTCATGGGACAAGGGTCTTCACCTGCGACAAGGCAACCCATCCCGAGCCGGAATCCTCAGGCGGGATCAGCAATATCCCTTGACGGGATAACTCCGAACCGTGAGCGTTGAGTTACCGGCAGTCCAAGGACGCAAGGGGATATCGCAGATGCCCGCAGATGGGGCCGAACCGGTCGTCATACCGGCTGACCTGTGGCAACGCCCCGAAATGCACACTGCCCTCACACATCGCGACATCGGCCATCTCTTCCGACTCGTCCGCCAGTACGCAGGCGTCAGCCAAACCCGCATCGGCGTCGCCGTGGGCTTCAGCCAGGGCAAAGTCAGCGAGTACATGCAAGGCAAGGCCCAAGTAACCGCACTCGACGTGTTCGAGCGCATCGCCGAAGGCCTGCACATGCCCGACCCCGCCCGCATGACCCTCGGCCTGGCTCCCCGCATCCTCACCGGCGTGACCCACCCGCCAACACCCATCCCGCCACGGGATGGAACACCAGCAAGCAGCCTTCTTAGCGTGGAACAAGTAGTCATCGGCTCGCGCCAGCCCGACGACGCTTGCGACGTGGACATGCTGACGCTGGCCTGGACCGTGGGAAGGCTAGATGGCCACATGGACCGCCGAACAATGCTGCTCATCGCAGCAGGACTGACCGCCGAAAGCGCCGCCTCCATCGCCAACCCCTGGGAGCGCCTCACCCTGGCCCTCTCCGGCACCCGAGCCGACCAAGAAGACACCGTCGAACGCCTCGAAGCGCGAACGGTCGGTTTCCACCGCCTCGAAGAGACCATGCCCGCCCGCAGCCTCTACCAGGGCCTCACCGCCCACCTCAACGAGCTGAGCACCTTGCTCCAGGCGGGGCTCCCGGACCGGCTTCGCCGCCGACTGGCCGCGACCACAGGTGAGGCAGCGGTGCTGGCCTCATGGATCGCCTGGGAGATCAAGCAGCCAGGACAGTCCGCCGCGTTCGACCGCATCGCCACCCTGGCAGCCCAGGAGAGCGGACACCCGATCATCCAAGCTTGCGCCTACGGCTATCGCTCCTACGCCACACGCGGCGCTCCGGCCGTGCAGAACATCCACCTCGCCCAGCAGTACCTACCGGCCCAGGGCGACAACGCCACCCGCGCCTGGCTCTTGGCCCGCGAAGCCGAAGAACTCGCCGGCCTCGGCGACCGCCAAGCCCTCATCCGGCTGGAGCAGGCAAGGGAGGCGTACAACGAAGCGCGTCCCCAGCGCGAACGAGCCTGGACTCGCTTCCTCGACCCTGGCCGCATGGCCGCCTACCGACTCTCGACGTACATCAATCTCGGCGACGAACACCACGTCATCGACGAAGGCCAAGCCGCCCTCAACGCCCTGGCCCACGAGACCGACCACAAGAAGATTGCCGCAGTCCACGCCGACATTGCGACCGCTCAGCTCCGCCTCGGAGACCTCACTGAGGGTATCGCCAACGGACATCGGGCGCTGGAAACGGCACAGCACACGGAGTCTCGCTGGGCACTTCAGCAACTTGCGGGTGTGGAGAACGCTCTCACCCTCAGACAAGGATCCTCAGCTCGGGAACTGCTGACAAGCATCAACGCAGCGCACCGAGCTCTTCACCGCCCCAAGGCGTAATGCAAGGTGCGGAGTCCAGGACCCTATGCGCATGGGCGGGCCTGGCGATCAGGCACATCGAGGGACCTGCAGCTCAAGGCGCTGCTCCTGCAGGTAAGGAAACTAGCCGGCGGTCATAGAACAAGCACTTGACTAGCTGGCTCCTTGTGCAGTATTAAGAGAATTCTCCCACTGGATTTCAACCCGGACGTGGGACGCGTGCGCTGGCTGCAATATCCAGGAAACTGGTCACGGCAGGAACAGGACTATGGACTCACTTCCTCAAACCCTTATAAAAAGCTTGAAAATCTTTGAAGCAGTCGAGCTGGAGCTCCAGGCCGTTAGAAATTTGATACCACCCGAGCCCTGGACAGAGGCCTTAGCTTCGAAAAAGAAAGAGGTCACAGCCTGGATATCATCCATGCTGTCTTCAAATTATCGCCCGACAGGCAGTGTGCTCACGAATGCCAAGAAGGCAAGCCATGGTATCCGTCCTGTCCCCACCCTTGGGCTAGCAGAACGCGTTGTTTACAGAAGTCTAGTCGAATACATTCTTCGCGAACATAGAGTGGGGTCAAGAACTCAAAAGGACTATCGAGACTTCGTAATAGCGCCTATCGTTTTTGCACACGCAAGAAGCAAGGAGAATAAGAGACTTGAGGAAGCGCAGCTTCCTACCCTGCGAAACATCAGATATATCGTAGAAAGTGACATTACTGCCTTCTATCAGTACATTGACCATGAAGTGCTTCGTCGAGAACTGGAGCTACAGACAGGCAAGACGGAGGCGGTAGCGTATCTGATTCAGTTCTTGGCCGAGCTAGAAGGCAAGGCATACGGATTGCCTCAACTTCTAGGGCCATCAGACGACCTGTCGGAGGTACATATTGGAATCATGGAGCGGGATCTCGTACGACAGGGCCTCTATTTGTGGCGGTTTAACGACGACTTTAGAGTCGCTTGCGAAAGTTACTCTGATGCGCTCGGCGCTATCGAAATGCTTGCAGAATCAGCGCGCGCCATTGGGCTAGTTATCGCAGACCATAAGACACTCACGCCTTCAGTGCGCACCTACGTGAGAAGAGCCTTGCGGTCCGAGCCGGACACCCTCAATGCAGACGTCGATCTAGATACTGCGCAAATCGAACTAAGCGACTATCTCGATCCAGGCGGCGAAAAAACGATTGAGGAGGCGTCGACTGCAATACGCCGGATAGCTCTCGATCCGAGCGATCCACAGAGTATAAATCTGAAGGACATCAAGAGGGATGAAACAACAATTCTGCGCAACGCCCTCGCATCACTCACCCGCTTTTCTAGCGACGTTGGTCTCGCGTACATGCAACGACTGTTTAGCTTCGTCCCGTCTCTTACACCCGAGATCGCACATTATCTGATTGCCATGCACGAAGGACATGGTGAGAAGGTGGAGCAACTATGGGATAAGCTATCGCAGCGTGCTTCAAGCGAGTGGCAGAGCTTGTGGCTTATATACGTAAGCCGCTACCTAGGCATTACAGGTGGATCCTCCAGCCGAATCGACTGGATCAGGAAGCAAAAGAATAAAGGACAAGGCCGACTCATTCATGGCGAAGCAGAAATAGCACTCGCCATGATCTCGGAAACAAGCTTTGCAGAACTAGATCGGGCGTTGAGGATGGAGTCACAAGCTCTTGCCCCGTGGTATGTACTTGCCGTCAAACAGCTCACAAAAGGCGAGACAGCTCCCACCGATAAGCAAATTGAAGCCGTGAAAAACTCATCGCGTCTATACAGATGGCTACTTGGAGATTAAGGTGGACGGCTCTGATATCTTTCCTCGTAGGGCGCTAGCAGAGGCTGCACTGACACTAGTGCACGAAGTTGAACTGACGGCGATCACGCGCACCTCCCATAAGGCTCCCAAGCGCATACGCACGTCCTATTCAACCCTTGGAACGCTAGAGCCAGAGATTCTTCAGGCTGAGGCTACTATTTTCCGTTATGTGAGCATCACAGAAGCTTACATAGACGCTTTGTCCTCCGAGTTAATGAGCAACGCTATGCCGTACTCGAATCCGCTTGTGAAGATACTGATAGAAGAATACGAAATACAGACAACGAGCAATTGGGAGCGCCGCCACGAAAAGTTCAGCAAGATACACTCGATACGATTGAAGGAGTGCAGTGAGTGGAACAAGGTAAATGCTGCGATTGAAGTAAGAAATACTATTGCGCATGGCTTGGGCAGGTTGACGCCGCTGCAGCAGAAGAAGGCTAATATCGCAAGCGCCCTGTCAGCCATCGGCGTATCGATTGATGCAGGGCGAGTACGTCTGACACTGGCTACAGCACGAACCGTCCGTGATGCTTGCCGAGCCTTCATACGCAGCGTGGATCAGAAGTGTCCCCTTGGCTGATTGCCGAATTGTTCTTGTAGGTATCAAGCGGCGGCGCTCCGCGCCGCCTCGCGGCCGTCGCCCGCTCGGCGGCCGGGCATGCGGCCTGGGGGCCGGTCCCGGCCGCCGGCAGCTCCGGCCGCGCCTCAGCTCGTATGCCAAGCTTCCCCAATGACGCAGAGTCCCGCACACCTGGCAGTCGAATTCGAAGACCTTCCCACGCTTCGGGAACTACTTGACAACGGCCACAGCGTCGAGGACCCCGACGAACACGGGTGGACTCTGTTACACCACGCCATAGACGTGGAGATCGACGGACACGTTCAGACCGGCGAGCCCCTGCATGTCGATGTGACGGCCTACCTCCTTGCCCGTGGCGCCGACCCGCTCGCCTCATCACGGAGATACGTGACAGCACTCCAGCAAGCTGAGTCACAACGCCACTGGCTTGCCGTCGAGATCATCCGAGCGTGGCTCGGCCAACGTGCGATATCCGAGAATCGGATCAAGAACGACGCCTCCGGCGGGGGCGCTCCAGCTCCGGGATGATCGCCACCCGTTACGCCGGGCCCGTAGGTGGCTGAGGTGGAAGCCTGACCATCCCGTCCGCCATCGACCCGGGGCAAGCCGAGCAGACCAAGGCCACGGGGTCAAGGTCGTTCGTCCAGCGGGGCGCTCCACCTTGACCCCGTGGCCTTGGCCCGCTTCCCCTTCGGGCGGGTCGACAGCAGACGGGATGATCAGGCGAGGGAGGTGCGCGCGTCGCGCGGGAAACACCAGGTCGTGAGCTGATCGTCGTGCCATTAGCGTGCCATTAAGGGCGGTAACAAGGGGTCAGCCACGGTCACTCACGACCGGCCTCAGACCCACGTCAACGCCCCCACGAGGCAAGATCCCTGCAATTCCCAAGCTGACAGCGCGGGTTCGATTCCCGTCACCCGCTCCAACTTCGCGCCGCCGTGGCTGGCTCGGCGTCACATGTGCATGAAGGATGTCGCCCTCCCTCTGTACTCTCTATGAGACAAGGAAGGGAGCTGGGCATGACCGCACAACCGCAGGACTTCATCTCCGTTGGTCCGCCTCTGCCTGAGAGGAACCTGCGCGCTATCCGTGCGGCGCTGGTCGTCCCGGAAGATCGCGACGCTTTTGACGCTGGTCTCAAGGCGGTGCTCGACGAGGTACGAGTGAGCCTGGATCTCGGAGCACTGAACACCTTCGTGCACCGCTGGTGGATCTCCGCATGCGACACCGCAAAGGATCCTGAGGGACGCCGACAGATGCACGTTCGAGCAGAGCAGGCCCTGGCCGGCGAGCCTGTTCCACAGGGTAGGCCGTGGCGGGAGATCCTTGCGGCTCGTGGGATCGATGTCTAGGTGTTCAAGCTCATCATTGATCCTGTAGCCGAGGATCAGATCGCTGCCCTACCCGATCACGCGTTGCGTCCGCTCGCGGAGTTGTTCGCGCTTCTGGAAACCGCTCCTTGGAGCGGCGACCCGTACAACTCCGCCAATCCCAGAGCGAACATGCTTACGCATCCGTTCGGAGAGCGCGGTCTTGCCACGTACGTGGTCCTGGACCGGCAGCGAGAGGTCTACCTTGTCCGCATTGAATGGCCGTAAGGCCGTGCCCGTTGCGTGCCCGTTCTCGTAGTGACCGGCGGGGAGCTACGGGGACTCACGGTCACTCCGCCGGCCTATGCCCAGGTGGACGTTTTTCCTGCTCAGACGCTATATTTCTGAAAGAGTTCCCAAGCTGACAGCGCGGGTTCGATTCCCGTCACCCGCTCCAAACTGCAAGGCCTTCCGCATCAGGGCGTGCTTCGCACGTTTCGAGCTCCAGACAGCGCCTCCCAGGGGGCTCCGCCCCCTTCGACCCCCCTGGTTCGCTTCGCTCACCTTCGAGCCCGCCCGTTGCCCGGTTACCGGCTTGCCCGTTGGGAGCCCGCCCCGAGTGGGCCTCGCTGGCGCTCGGGCAGTCTTTGCTAGGGCTTCGCCCGGTCGAGGGGCTCTGCCCCTCGAAGTGGACGTTGTTGGAAAGGTTGAGTTGTTGGCCTTGGTATGGCTTTGTGAGCACCTTTCAGCTGCCTGAGAGCCCGACCGGTCATGGTGCAGGCGTCGCGCGGGGCATTGGACCACCGCCTCGTATCCGACCGTCGGCGCGTGCCCGAGCAGGTGTTTGTCGAAGGCTTCGGTGACCAGTTTGTCGGCTCCCTCAGCTACAGGAACGTATGAGCTGGTGGAGGAAAACCATCTGGCTGCGCAGCAGATAGCCCCTCCATCAGCACCAAGACGCGACCGGATGACACCCCTGTACTCGCCACCCGCCGCGCTCGCCTATCGAGCCTCGCCGTTAAGAAGGGCAATCCAGACGTCTTGCGTCTTCTTGGACATCCAGCGATACGTCTCGTGAACCCGCTGGACCACCCCATCGAGGCGTGTGGTCCGACGGATGTAGACAAGACCCCCCTCGCGGCACCGTTCGTAGACCGTTTTCCTGCACTCGCAGGTGTACTCGCTCACACGTGGTGGACCCTGCTCTCGAGCGACCTCCCGCCAGACCAAGCGCATGTGCTCTGACTGAGGCGGAGCAACATGAGGTGCAAAGCACTCAGCGTCGATCGTCACAGCAGCACACCCGCCTGTCCGGTCCCGTTGCACCGCCAGCAGTCATCGCGGTGTCGGTTGTCCGCAGCGGCATCGCCTGAGTTGTTCTCGGCCACCACCACGGCCCGACAGAGGCTGATGTATTTCCAGCCCCGGCCTGAGCAGGAGTTACACGGCGCAGTCATGGAACGAGGATTGCCCGAGGATCTGTCACATCTCGATCGCTCCCGAGTACCGTCTGTGACCGACTCCTCTCTGTCCGTCTCCTCTTTGTCTCGTCCGAGCCCGTCTCTGTCGCTAACCTGGGGCTCAAATGGCAGCCCAGCCTGAGGCGCGGATCATGACTGACCAGCCGATTCTGCTGAAGACTCTCCTGACGCAACGCCACTGGCAGACCTACAGCACGTTCTGTAAGGAGTACGACAAAGCCGCCAAGAAGGTGGATCCGTCGTTGCAGGGCGGTTGGCCGAGTCGGGCGCAGCTCCACCGGTGGCTGAACGGGGAACTCAAGGGCCTGCCGTACTCAGGCCACTGCCGCGTCTTGGAGGCGATGTTCCCGGGCAGGTCGGCACATGAGCTGTTCACCGCGACCGCCGTCGAGATCCCTGCGCAGAGAACAGACCCAGAGCAAGCCAGAAGCGCCGGCCCCGACACTGCAACCTGCGCCATGCCGCAGATAGCCGATGTGACCGCTGTCTTCAGTAGCCGCTCGGCCTTCTCCTCCGCTTACCCGGCATCGTTGATGTTCGACGACGCGAAGGAGATCAACGCAGCAGGTCTGTCACTCAACGTCCTCTGCCAGAGCTACCCCGATCACCAGCTCAAGCGTCTGCTCGACTCCGGGACGCGTATCCGCTGCCTCTTTCTCGACCCGAAGGGCCAGGCGATCCGCGCCCGCGAAGCAGAAGAGGGCTACACCGACAGCACCCTGACGACCCTTACAGCCCTCAACATCAGCATGCTGACTAGATTGCGCGATCGACTCGACACCACGTCGGCCCAGCGCCTTGAACTCCACGTCTACGACGAGACGATTCGATTCAACTTGCTGATCGTGGACCGGGCGTGGTGCGTGGTCCAGCCGTACCTACCTCAGGCCCGCGGAGTCGATTCACCAACCTTTGTGATCACGGACAACACCGCCGCAGAGGGGCTGTTCCCCATCTTCGACCAGGTGTTCAGGGATATGTGGGAGCGGAGCAAACCTGTATGACCATCGACGCCCGGACTCTTCTCCCTATCGCTGAGCGTGCCGTGTCGATCGCCAGCGAGATCATCCGTACCAAGGGTCCCGGCGTTATCACGGCCAAGGGTGACCGGGACATGGCCACGGAGGTTGACTACGCCGTAGAGCATGCCGTTCGAGAGCTCCTGTCCCGGGAGACACCCGAGATCGGATTCCTCGGCGAAGAGGAAGGCGTCAGCCGATCGGGCGACAGCCTGATATGGGCGCTGGACCCGGTAGACGGTACGGCCAACTTCCTCCACGGCATCCCGCTATGCGGGGTGTCCTTGGGCTTGGTCGACAAAAACATGCCCACGCTCGGAGTCATCGATCTGCCGTTCCTCAACCTTCGCTATTCGGCAGCCGAAGGGGCCGGCGCTCAGGCCAACGGATTGAACATACAGGTGAGCGAGGCCTGTGATCTACAAACCGCCATCGTCGCCATTGGCGACTACGCAGTCGGAGAGAACGCGCAGGATCGGAACAGGCCACGTCTGGCTCTGACCCAAGAGCTAGCCGCACGTGTCCAGCGCGTACGCATGTTTGGTTCAGCAGCTATCGATCTCGCATGGGTAGCCGACGGCAGGATTGACGCTAGCATCATGCTCAGCAACAACGCGTGGGACACCGCCGCAGGCGTTATCATCGCCCGCGAAGCCGGAGCCGCTGTGGTCGATCTCGATGGCAGTCCTCATACAATGAATTCTGCTGCAACCCTAGCTGCAGGCCCCGGCATATTGGCAGTTCTGGTTGAACTGGCCGCAGAGGCTCATAAGGGTAGGCGTATCGTCAAGCCAGGCATAGTTCGATGACATAATCAAGTCTTCAAGGCGGTCTGAATGCATCTTGCGCGGCTCGAACTCATCGATTTCAGGGCCTACAAAAGAGCCATTATCGAATTTCCATCACATGGGCTACTACTTATAGCGGGTCCTAATAATAGCGGGAAAAGTAGTGTGCTGACCGCATTAGAGGTGGTGGCAGGGCGTTCGATCTCGCCCGATATGTGCCATGTTGCAGGGCAAGCACCGATAATAAACGCGCGATTTACATTGACAGAAATCGAACGATCGCAGATGCGTGGACTGGTCGTTGCAAAAAAGCATGATCTGGCTGGTGAAGGATCTTTTGAATGGGTCGAGTGGAAGTATACTTCCACTCGACCAGGCGAGCGGTGCCCGCTGCAACTCACCGGATCGGGAGCTTCTGGCAAAGAGTATATCCTCGCTACCAACTATCTCGACCATACTGGCCATACATGGCAATACAGCGAAGCCGCCGCTTTGCATAGAGAAGTTCCTGTAGACGATTCAAGTGTGGTCGACCAGGGGCGAGCAGGTAACCCCAATTATTACATTGAAAATCCGGGAAGCCCTACTCTAGCACCACTAACAACGGCCTTCCTTTGCTGGCGTGAGCGGTTCTTCCACTTCCCGGCCCTGCGGCAAGGCACCACTCACACTCAACAATTGCAATCGAGCGGTCAGCTTGGCCCAACGGGAAGTAATCTTGCAGCCGTTCTATTGCACCTGCAAACCAATGAGCCGGAGAAGTGGCGTCGCCTGCAAGCGGTAATAGCTCAAATTGTGCCAGATGTTGGAGAATTGCGGCTGGATACACAGGGAACCGAAGTGAGCATCACTTTTGTGGATCCCAGCTATGCCGCGTTTAAGCACAACCTGAAAAACCTCGGTACAGGGGTGGAGCAGCTCCTTCTGACCCTTGTCGTGGGATTAGCGCATCCCAGCCCAGCTGTTGTCGCAGTCGAAGAACCCGAGACTGCTTTGCATCCAGCTGCTCAAAGAGCGCTAGTAAATCTGCTTAGCGATTGGTCGGAGGAGCGTCTCTTTGTGATCACTACTCATTCGCCGATATTCCTGGATTCACCAGGAAGGGCCGCTAAAGTCTTCTCCGTAAAGCGGATAGCAGGAGAGTCCACGATTCTCCCTGCAGAGTCTGCCCTCGCAGCCGTCTTTAAGGATCTCGGCGTCCGTCTCAGCGACGTTCTGTCAGCGGATCGCATTCTCTTGGTTGAAGGTCCGAGTGACCAAGAAATCCTGGGCGTCTGGTTTCCGCAGCTCCTAAACGATCCTCGTCTTACAATAATCGACGGGCAGGGTGGAGAAAACGCGCGAATGGCAGACGTTCTGAGCTCTTGGCTCAGAGCTGCTGACAGGCTATCCGAACGCCGGGTCCTCTACATGCGGGATCGTGACGAATTGCCGTCCCAGCTTCTTCAGCGTCTGCTGGCTTCTGACAGCACCTTCGTGCTTTCTCGTCGCGAGATTGAAAACTACCTACTTGATAGCCGAGCGCTTGCGACAGTCCTTGCCTCGTACGATGGAAGAACAACAGGCATTAGTACGGAAGAAGTCGCGGCTGCCATGAGAGCTGCCGCAGATAGGTTGCGGGATATCGTAATACTAAAGAGAGTGTGTCGCGGACTTGGATCGCTGACCTATGTAGACAATGCTCTAAGAGCAAAGCTGGCAAAGGAGAACGCCGATAAAGATCGATTGTTGCTTCAGATCAAGGAACGTGTTCCCAGCGAAACCGAACTCGCCCGCATGGTTGACGGCCTGTGGTTGGCGGCCGAAGAGGAAGTTACCGCTCGATGGGAGAATGAATGGCTACAGTTGGCTCCGGGAGCAGACATCCTCACGCAGCTTTGGAAAGATTTCCTTGGTCGCAAGTACAATAAACAGCGCGATGGCAAGAAGCTCGCAATGGAAATCGGACAAGCGCCACCGGAACTCGCAGAAAGGATTGCGTCGTTCCTGAAGCGGGGCGACAGCTAGCACGTGATGATCAGTAGGATTGCGGCAATGTCACGATTGCGAACTTGCGCTTCAGCCCCACAGCAACTAGCTGAACTTGCCGAATTGCTCTTGTAGGTATCAAGCGGCGGCGCGGCGCGCCGCCGTACGCCCCGCGCCAGCGCTGCCGCGCTGCGCGTGCGGCCTGGGGGCCGTTCTCGCGCGGCACGCCGCGCGGGGCGTCGCCGTAGCACCTCCCGCGCCGTACTAACCGAACCCGCCGACCCAGCGCCGCGCCACCCCACGAGGCCAGTGCTCTGACTATCCGGCGTCTTCGGATACCGCTAATGTGACGCCGTGATCAACAAGCCGCCTGGATTACCATTCCTGATCGTCTTCTCGGCCGCAACCACCTTCCTCTTGATATGGGCCAGCTATCCCTCCTGGTACGGGTTCGAGACGTTCAAGTTCGGGATCCCCATCGGCTTCGTCCTATTCATCTACTGGACGATCCGGATCACATGGGCCGACCACAAGGCAAAGGCGCCAGCCGGCTCACTCAACAGTGCGCTCATGCCGTGGTACATCGCCATAGCCGTCGGGCTCGCCCTCATCACCAATGCGCCGTTCTGGATCCGCTACACCATCTCCGAACCGAGCCTGAGAGCATACGCCACAGCGGTGGATGAGAATCCTGGTCGCAAAGAGCCTTGCCAATGGGTTGGCCTGTACTACGTATGCGACGGAAGGCGGTACGACGATCTCTTGACAGGGGAAGAGATCCCCGGCAGCGCACGGCTGGTAGTCCGGGACCTGTTCCAGCAAGACGACAAGGGCTTCGTCTGGCTGACCTCTGGCGAACCAAACGAGAATGCCGATGGCGGCGACCGCTACACCCATCTCGAAGGGTATTGGTACAGCTACCTGTACGACAGTTCGTGGTAAGTGGTTGGCCCATCGACAAGGCATTCTCAGCCTGATGGTCGTAGGACGGCATAGAGACCAACCAGCCTCCGGCGGGGGCGCTCCGACTCCGGGATGATCGCCGTGTCTGAGACAAGGCCGTGAGTGGCAGACGGGATGATCAGGCGGGCAGCGTGCGCGCGTCGCGCGAGAAACACCAGGTCGCGAGCTGACCGTCGTGCCATTAGCGTGCCATTAAGGGCGGTAACAAGGGGTCAACCACGGTCACTCACGACCGGCCTCAGCCGCAGGTCAACGCCCCTACGTGCCAAGATCCCTGCAATTCCCCAAGCTGACAGCCCCCGACACCCCTGGTTCGCTTCGCTCACCTTCGAGCCCGCCCGTTGCCCGGTTACCTGCTTAGCCGTAGGGAGCCCGCCCCGAGCGGGCCTCACTGGCGCTCGGGCAGTCTTGCAGGGGCTTCGCCCGCTCGAGGGGCTCTGCCCCTCGAGCACCCCGCCGGTGGGCCTGGGCCCGAGAGGTTGAGACAAGCCTAGAGGCGCACCGCTCAATGGGATGCCAGGTCGGGACCTGAATCTTCCGGCCGACGACCTGGAAGCCACCCTGGCTGGAGACGACGCGTTGCAGGGTCGGTCAGTCCGGTGGGTGGCGCCTGTGGCGGTTCGGGTGCCACGCGGGCCGCATGCGGTGAGTGGACAGCCTGTGGGCCCGCCACTGCCGCGCCTTGGGGGCGATGTAACCGGCCAGGTCAGCACGCGAGCTGTTCACCGCGGGCATAACTCAAACCTTGATGACAGTGACGCGTGCACCGCACAGTGCGGCGAGGTCCTCGGGGTCGGAGGTGAGGACCGTGACGGGGCCGGGGGCGGCGAGGGCGGTGGCGCTGAGCATGGCATCGATGGCGTACTTGTGCCCGTGCAGGCCGGCGTTGGACAAGAGTGTGGCGGCGTGGCGGGCGATTGGTTCGGTGACCGGCTCGATGACAAGGCGGGATAGCGTCCACTCCAGAGCCGGCCGATTGACACGAGGGTGGACCACCTCGACGAGGGTGGCGGCAGAGGTGATGACGCGGAGGTCGTCAGCACGGGCGAGAGCAAGCCATGCGGTGACCGTACGGTCGCGCAGGACGACCTTGGCCAGTCCCTCGCTGTCGAGGACAAGGGTGCCGCCGGGAGTAGCGGGAGAACGGGTCACGCGGCCGCCCCACCATTGGCCTGTCCCTGCCGGGCCTGGTGGAGTTGGTCGCGCAGTGCCTGGACCTCGTCGTCGCTGATGGGGCCATGCTCGGCCTCGGCTACCTGGATGAGTTCGCTTAGGTTGTCGCGCTCGATCTGGCGAGCGACGGCGGCGGCGACATAAGCGGACAGGCCGGAAGGGCCACTCCGGGATCGGGCAGCCTCAGCGATGTCACGTGGCATGGTGATCGAATACTTACCGGTAGGCTCGCTCATGCCCTCTATCCTACCTCCCATCCTCCTGCGGCGTCGCGACCGTTTGCTTGCGTCGGGAGGACCGCCGTCGGCGAGTCGCGCACCGGGAGAGAGCTGAGTGGTCTTCTTGCAAGCGAAGGTCACTGGTTCTGGTTCCGGGATAACGACCGTATGAAGTCCTCGCGCGGGCTTGGTACCTGCGTCGCGCGGGAAAATGCCAGGTCGAGGGCTGATCGTCGTGCCATTAAGGGCAGTAATGAGGGGGCAACCACGGTCACTCACGACCGGTCTCGAAAGATTGCCGCCCCTCGCTCCCTGGGCCGGCTCCTTGAGCAGGACGGCAGATGGCAAGATCGACGCCGACACCCTGTGTCGAGTGTCAACCCCTGAGTCACCGCCGGATGGTGCTGCTGACTGCTTTCAACAAGACGCGAGACAGGCAGCCGCATGATGTGGGAGCGCGCCCGCAAAGCAGCCCGGCCTGGAGCACGGCGTCGCGCATCGGGTTCTATGAGGAAAGGTGCTGAAGGCATGGCCAGGCATAGCAAGTGGAAGACGATCAGGTCAAGCGACTTGCCGGTGAGGAGGTGAGTCCCGAGTACGCCGCGATGGTGGAGAAGGCGCGGCTGGAGCAGGAACTCGGCGCCGCCGTCTACCGCCGCCGGATCGAGCCGGGCCCGTCGCAGACGGAACTGGCCGAGCGGGCGGACATGACGTAGCCGTAAGTCTCCCGCTATCGCTGGATTGCCATGCGCGTGACCCTCCACCTGGACGGTCGGCCAGCTTCACTGACCAAGCAGCTTCATGAGCAGCAAGCCTGCTGGGCCGGTCAAGAGCATCAAAGTTGCTTGTGCTGAGAAGCTGGGCTCAGCTCGGCGCATGAAGGTCAACTGCGAAGTAGCTCCACGAGCGGCTCGCGCACATCAACGGGGTACAGGTTCAGCCGCTCGAAGTCGGCGATCGTCGCCCATCGGAGTTCGAAGCTGTTGTCCGGTCCGTTCTCCGCAGCTTCCTCGCCAGAAAGTGACGGAACGCCGTGGACGTCACGCATGAGGAAGTAGGAAGCTGGCCGGCCATTGTGCGAGCCGGTGAAGAGCAGCCGGTCGATCTTGCTCGTGAGAGTCGTCTCCTCGCGGAGTTCACGAAGTGCCGCGTTCTCCGCCGACTCGCCATCCTCCACGTGGCCTCCGGGAAGAACCGCGTAGTGGTGCCCGGGACACGCCGGCCCCGCCCAGCCTCCGGCATCGCACATGACGCAGGTGACACCGGGGCTGCGCCGGAGGAACCGCTTGATTACCAGGACTCGGATGCCGTCGACGACCACGGCAGCGGCTCGGGGTATCGGCATGAATGGATCATACGATTCAGCCCAGCGAAGTCGGATGACTGACCGCCCGCGCGGAACAGCTCGTAAACGGCGGCGCGGCGCCGTACAGATGCAGCCCTGACGACCGCCACGGTGTGCCTGCCGCCGCGCACACGCGCGCGGGCGGCCTGGGGGCCGTTCTCGCGCGCGCCCGCGCCCGGGTTACGCAGATGGAGATTCCGCTAGTCCGGTGCCTCACAGATCAGGGGATGTTCTTCAGATTCGGCGCTGAATGCCCAGCTACCGAACCGAGCCCCGGAGGCCCAGCCCACCAGCCACTCGGTCATGGTCTCCTGGACCGGCGAATCCTCGTCGTGATGACGAGCGACGATCATAATTGGCCACTCCTCAGGCTTACCCACCGTCATCCAGCCCATGATGTCGCCGTCGATGGTGCAACCCCACTCAAAGAAACCACCTGGCTCCGGCCACATCGCGAGCCGAAACTCTTCAGGCGAGTCCTCTCGGAGATCTCGGTAATCGTCCATCCACTCCGGGATATGAGCGAACTGCTCATCAGTGAGTGTCCGAAAGTCGAAGACGCGAAGCCATCGGGCGAACTCGCAGTCTCCGTATCGCTCGATGAAGGCGATGTAGTCGGGCGGAAGGCGAAGATCGAGAGCTCGGAAGACCTCATCCCAGCTACGGATGCCATAGACCGGCGAGGCGGCCGGGGGAACGAGGGAACTGAGGAGATTGAGCGCTGCCGGGTCGTAAGCCACGGGACCGACGGTAACCACGTGCACTGTCAAAAACCATGCCTCCAGCTCCGGGATGATCGGCGTGCTGGGATCGAGACCGTAGGTGGCTGAGGTGGAAGCTGATCACCCCGCCCGCCATCGACCCGGGACAAGCCGAGCGGGCCAGGGTCACGGGCACCAGATCGTTCGTCCGGTGGGGCGTTCCATCTGGTACCCGTGACCTGGCCCGCTTCCCCTTCGGCGGGTCGACGGCAAAGCGGGATGATCAGTGGGGCGGGTGCGCGCGGTGCGCGGACCAGGCTTCCGTCCTCAGATCGTGTCATGAGAAGCTGCGCTGATGATCTGAACCGGAACCTAGGAGTCGACGGTGCGCAGGAACTCGCAGCAAGAACAGCCACCTAGCGATGCTGAGACTGCCGAGTACATGCGGAGCCTGGCCGAGCTCTTTATTGAGCACACACGCGAGGACGGATACTCCTTCGACTGGGACCCAGCGTTCATTCACCACCTCGACAACTACTGCACCGAGTTCGCCGCCTCGAAGCCGCCGCCTGAGGTCGTCCACAGCGCGATCATGGGTGCGGGGGCGTATCTGGGCGAGATGATCGTCCGAAACAGCGACTGGAAATGGGTGTACTGCACGGGCGAGAACGCCGCTGCCGTGGAGAGCCCTGAGGAACTTCGCGGCTATCCGCATAACAAGGTCGCCAAGCGGATCCACAACGGGGATGAGCATGACCTTGAGGCGTTCTTCAAGTACGCCATGGCAGGCGAGGCGCCAGGCGGGACAACCGCCCATGTCATCAAGCCTTCATGGTGGCAACGGCTGAGGTCGAGAGCCTGATCGTCGTGTCTTTATGGGCGGTGACGAGGGTCAACCACGGTCACTCACGACCGGCCTCAGAACCAGGTCAGGCCCCTACGAGCCGAGATCCCTGCAATTCCCAAGCTGACAACGGGGGATTGAATGCCTGCCAAGAATTCGCATCAAAGCTTTGATGCCTCCTGCGGGAACATGCGGCTTAGCCGAGGCAATCTTCGAGCCGCCTCTGTTGAGTTCCGGGAGTTCCATGCACGCCCTGTTGGGTTCGGATCGCTCTGGTTAGTGTGCCCGCGTTCTGCCATCGCGTCGTAGACGCCGTCTTCTTCGCCGGTGGACTCTTCGTAGGCTCTGGCGGCCACGTAGCTCAATGCCTCCCACCACGGCCATTCATCGCCCCACTCTCGCATGGGGTGCTCCGCCAACCGCCGCACCTCAGGTACGTCAGCCAAATTGTCGGGGTCGGCTACCACGAGGTCGAAGGTGTCGCGGCCAAGCCCGATCAGCCAGGCCTGGAAGTACCAGAAGCTGTCTGTGGAGCAGGCGCCGCCGAAGATCAGGTTGGCTGCTTCCCACATGTCATAGGTGTCGGATCGTCGTCGTATCTGGTTGAGAAGGATCTGGAAGTCGACGATCCGGGCCGCCGGGCTCCGTCCAAGGTGGAGGGTGAGCCACCGCAGGCGCTCATCAGAATCACTGGTAACTTGCCGGGACCGCTGAAGGAAGAGCCAAAAGTCGTCCGCGTCCATGAGGCTGCATGCTGCCAGCCTCGGCCGACAGGGTTCACCATCTCCGGCAGTATGATCTCGAAGGAGTCCCCAAGCTGGGCTTCGACTACATCGCCTTCGCTCGGTAGCGCTTCACGCTCATGAGCTCAGACTGCGTCTGATCGGGGCTCCGCTCCAAGCCCCGCTCGAGGGGCTGCCGCCCCTCGAGCACCCCGCCGGTGGGCCTTGGCTCGGAGGGTTGAGTCGTTGGCCTTGGTATGGGCTTTGTGAGCATCTTTCAGGTGCCTGGAAACCTGGCCGGTCATGGTGCAGGCGTCGCGCGGGGCATTGGACACCGCCTCGCATCCGACCGCCGGCGCGCGCCCGAACAGGTGATTGTCGATGGCTCAGGTGATCAGATCATCGAATGTGCGCATGGGCACGACAACGCCCCCGCCGCTGCTGCCGCGATCATGTTCCCAGGTGGCGGAGATCATGGAAGTGCAGCCCCGGGGCCCGGATCTGCTCGACTTGTCCCGGGTCGATAGCCGAGTTTGCCAGCCTTTCCCCCGTGCGGTGTTCACCAGACCGCCCTGAGAGAATGGGCCGATGATCTCACTGACGACCGAACGGCTCCTCCTGCGTAGTCCGAACGAGGACGACATCGACCCGCTCGCCACGATGAATGCTGACCCGGAGGTCATGCGCTACATCGGCGATGGGTCGGTGTTGCCATTGGATCGTGATCGGACTGCGGCTGGAATCGTCCGTGCTCAAGGAGAGTGGGAAGAACGCGGCTTCGGCATGGTCTCCGTGATCGTGCGGGAGACTGGGCAGTACACCGGGTGGGTGACGTTGACGGTGCCGACCTTTCTTCCCGAGATCCTTCCAGCGGTGGAGATCGGGTGGCGTCTGAGCCGCCAACATTGGGGGGCAGGCTACGCCACGGAGGCAGCCGGGGCGCTGTTGCGATTCGGGCTCGTCGACTGTGGCCTCGACCGCGTCGTTAGCATCCGGCATGTCGACAACCTTCGCTCAAAGCGGGTCATGGACAAGATCGGTATGCGGTTTGGGCTCGAAACCGTCGTGCCTGCGCATGGCCAACCTGTCGCGGTCCACGAGATCACCCGTGCTGAGTTCAATGCTTTCGAGATGGCGACGACGGCTCACTAGGGCGGCGCTCTCTACTGCGTCAAGCTGCGGACCAGGACCGTACCTGCTGGGCGAGAGCGGCCACATGCTCGGGGGGTGTGGTCTTGACGATTCCGTGTCCGAGATTGAACACGAAGGGGCCACCACTGAGCGCGTTCAGGATGCGGTCTGTTTCCGCGTGGAGTGCAGGCCCGCCCGCGACCAGGAGCTGGGGGTCGAGGTTGCCCTGCACGCACCGGCCGAGCTCATGCTGCAGCTTCTGCGCGGCCCACTCCACAGGTACGGTCGAGTCGAGCCCGACGCAGTCCACGCCGGTCGCCTCGGCGAAGCCGTTGTAGGCAAGCCCCGCGCCGCGCGGAAAGGCGATGATGGGAACACTCGGATGCTTCGCCTTCAGCGCCGCGACGATGGCGGCAATCGGCGTGACGCACCAACGCTGGAATAGCGGGTCGGGGAGTATTCCGGCCCAGCTCTCGAAGAGTTGGATCGCTTCGGCACCCGCCTGAATCTGACGGTCCAAGAACTCGATGATGGCCGCCGTGAGCAGGTCGATCAGGGGTTGGAACCCCTCCGGATCGCTCAGTGCCCACTGCTTGACGAAGGAGTGCTCTGAGCTGCCGCCGCGCCCTTCGACCATGTAAGCCGCGACCGTCCACGGCGCACCGGCATAGCCGATCAACGTGAGCTCGTCAGGCAATGCGCGAGTGAGTTGTCTGACGGTCTCATAGATCGGGGCCAGTTCTTCGTGCAAGCGGGACGCGCTCAAGAACTCGGTGATGTCCGAAGTCGAACGGATCGGGGGCGTGAGGACGGGGCCGTCACCGACCCGGTACTCCAAGGTCTGCCCCAAGGCTGCCGCGATCTGGGGAAGATCCGCGAACAGGATCGCGGCATCGAGCGTGAAGCGGCGCAGCGGTTGCAAGGTGACCTCGACCGCATGCTCGGGCGAATTGCACAGCCCCACCATCCCGCCCGCAGCCTCGCGGACATCGTGGTACTCCGGCAGATAGCGTCCGGCCTGCCGCATGAGCCAGATCGGTGGTCGCTCGGTGCGCTCGCCCGCGAGCGCACGCAACAGCAGCTTCTTCGGCCGCGCCTCACCCGCCACGTGCTCGACGTCCGGCTCTTCCCGCATATCGACGCCCACGCTCTTCCGTCCTGTCCAGATACGCGAGCCCCAACCAGCCCGATCAGCACACACACCCCCACAAAATAAAGGTGCCGTACCAGCCTACCTACGCCCACCACCTAGAACGATCAGAGCGCGGTCGACAGAACGGTGATCGACAACACACATCATGGGTTGTGTGGACTCATGAGCTGGGTCGAGCCGGTGGGGTTTGCCGGTGGCCGGTTTCGGCGGATCGCCGGATGGTGTCGAGTAGCCGGTGTATGTGCAGTCCGGTCTCGAAGTCCGGGGTGGTATGCGTGCCGGTGCGAATGTCGTCGGCGAGCCGGGAGTACAGCTGTGCCACGTTAAGTACCTCGGTGTCATGGGCCGCGCCGGGCGCCCAGTGATACCGGTCTGGGATGGACAGTTCCTGCCATGAGCCACTTGGCCCTCGTGATCCGAGCAGGCGTAGTTCGCTCATCTGGACCCCGCCTGGGCCGAGTGTGCCCGAGACGACGGCCAGATCGCCTTCGGTGCCTGCGATCTCGATCCGGGTGCGCCCGTCGGTCACTTTGGCATCGTGGATGTGGGCCGAGACCACCGCGCCGCCGGCCAGGGTCCCGTTCAGCAGGAGCTGGTCAGGGCTGGTCACTTCGATATTCTCGTGGGTCTCTTCGACGGTGTAGCGAGGGCGCTGGATCGACAGCTCGGCTGACAGTTCGGTGATGTCGCCGAGGAGGTACTCCAGCGTGTCGAGTGTGTGTCCGCCGGCTACCTCCAGCAGCCCGGCCCCGTTGCCGCGATCAAGGGTGTACGCGACCCAGGCCGGCACCTGTGCGCCGGAGCCCTTGCCGCGGGCGGCATAGGCGGTGGCCGAGGTGACCCGCCCCACATAGCCGCCGGCGATCAACTCGCGTGCGTGACCGATCGCCGGGGAGTAACGGGCCTGCAGGCCGACCGTGTGATGCACGCCCGCGGTGTCGGCGAGCTTGACCAGGGACTCGGCCTCATCGGTGGTCAGGGCCAGCGGCCATTCGCAGTAGACGTGCTTGCCCGCCTCAAGCGCCGCCTGGATCAGCTGGGCGTGCGCCGGGACCTTGACCGTGATGGCGACCAGGTCGACCTCGGGGTGCTCGGCGAGGCGCCGCGGGTCGGTGAAGGCGTGTGCGGCGCCGAACAGCCGGGCCGCCTCCCGGGCGCTTTCCTCCCGGCTGGTGCCGACTGCGGTGATCTGATAGTCCGGCAACGCCTGCAGCGCCGGGATGTGCGCCCTGACCGCCCAGCCGCGGTCGGGGCTGGCCCCGATGATGCCCACCCGGATCCTGTCCGATGCCATGGCAGCGCCCTCCTCCAGTTAAGCGGACCAGGCAAGTCCGTTTCTGGCAGAGTAGCTAACCGGACTTGGCACGTCCACTTTGGTATGCTCCGGTCGTATGAGTGCAGTGGACCGGCTGCTGGCCGATGAGGCGGGGCGCCGGCCCAGGGCGGATGCGCGGCGTAACCTCGAGCGGTTGGTAGCGGCGGCCCGGTCTGCGGTCGCCGAGGTCGGCGTCGATGTCACCGCACACGAGATCGCCCGGCGGGCCGGTGTGGGCATCGGCACCTTCTACCGGCGGGTCTCCTCTCGTGAGGCGCTCTTGGAGACGGTGCTGGAGGAGGTGCTCGGTGAGGCTGTGGCCACTGCGGACCGTGCGCTGGACGATCCTGATCCGTGGAAGGGATTCTGTGCCTTCGCCGCCGCGTTCGTGCGACTGCGCGCCGAGAGCTGTGGCGTCGGCGAGGCGCTTGGGGGCGCCTGCGGACCTGCCCTGGACCGGTCTCTCGCTGACGTGCGCGAGCGGATCCGGCTCCTGGTCGAAGGCGCGCAAGTGGCCGGGAGCATGCGCCCGGACGTTGCCTGGCAGGACGTGCCCTTTCTCCTGGCCGCTGTCGCGACCGGCCCTCATACGATCGGCTTGCAGGCCAATGATCAGCAATGGAACCGCAACCTCCAGATCGTCCTGGATGGGCTGAGCACCACGCGGCCCACCGTCCTGTCAGGCACTCCACCGGGTTAGGCTGCTGCGGGTCGGGGCAGCCGACGCGCCAACGTCGGCCTGCTTGAGAACCTCATGTGAACTCGATCCGGGAAGGTACGTCCCTCCCGGCGATCCACAGGTTTCGAGCATTGCTCCTGCCGACACTGCGCCCCACCACTGCCAAAGAATTGGCCGTCATCGGCGAGACCTGAGCACCGACGACGCAATACCGGCAGTCAGGCGGTGACTGCCGGCGCTGCTTTCGAGCGAGATCAGCCCTACGACGATTTCGTGATGCGCAGCTCGACCTCCCGATATCCGGCGATACATGGGCCCATGTATCGCCGGTGTGCTCTGGCTGTGCCGGTTCTTCCTACCGTGCTCATCGAGTCAACGGAAAGGAGAAGCGCGATGAAATCGATCGGTTCACTCGGCGACAGACTCCTGTCGCTCCTGGTCCCCAAAGCCGAAGCCAGCGCAGCCTGCTGGGTATTCGGCGGCAGTGGCTGGTGGAGTTGCATCAACGGCTGCATCTGCAAGTGCTGCCGGTATGTCAGCGGCAGCATCCGATGCGGCAATTACCTGGACAACTGCGACGGCGGCGGCTGACCCCAGCCGGCGAAGGGGAGCCGGGCCTCGCGTTCCGGCTCCCCGAACTGCCCCTCAGGTGGTGTGATGATTCGTTCCTTAGCCGCGGCGGTACGGCCGGCCTGGCGATCCGGGCGCAGGCTCACCGCCGCGATGGTCACGCTGACCGTGGTGATGGCGGTGGTTCCCGTCGCGACGGCCTGGCTGACGAAGCCGGCCATGGACGGGATCGCGGCAGGTGCGGCAACCATCGACGCGATCCTCATCCTCGGCCTGGCCCTCTTGCTGTACGGGAGCGCTCACGGCCGCGGTCCCGCAGGTATCGGAGTGCGTCAGAGGGTGGGGATCACCGCCCAGGGCCTGCTGTTCGCCGCGACCGAGCGCTTCGTGGGCTTGGCCCGCTTCGAGGAACCGGAGTTCCGGGACCGGCTGCGGATGGCCCAGCAGTCGGGCGGTGGGACGCCGGGGATGATCGTCGGAGCCTGTCTCGGTATCGGCAGCGCGATCATTCCGGACCCGCCCTCACGAGGTCGAGGTGCACGGGCTGGTCGCGCTGATGGAGATCCAGCAGTCGCCCGCGCCTACCAGCGTGGCGAGCGCGACGTGATGATCCTTGACGAGCCGAGTCCGGGGCTCGACCCGGAGGCCGAGCATCAGATCCACCTCGGACTCCGCCGGTTTCGGCAGGGCCGTACCAGCCTGTTGGTTTCGCATCGCCCGAGTGCGATCCGATCCGCGGATCAGATCGTGGGTGCTGGACGAGGGCCGGGTGGTGGAGATCGGCGATCATGACGGCCTGGTTGGCGTGGGTGGTTTGTACGGGGAGTTGTTCGCGGTTCAGGCGGCCGGATATCACCCGTCCACGACGTGACACAGCTCGCATATATCTCGCGTGTACGTCTCATCCCTAACGTATCGATCGGCGGTCACAACCGGGGAAAGGAACGTCGGTGGAGTCGATCGGATGGCTGGGCGACAAGCTCGTGGCCAGGCTGGTGCCGACAGGTCAAACGGCCAGGAACTGCTGGTACGAGGGTGTCGCCTGCCGGTATCGCTACTGCTGCGCGGCCGAGTCTGCCACGGTCTGCACAGCGCATAAAGAGTATTGCTGAACACGGTACTGCCGACACAGAAAGTCTTATCGGCCTCAACAGGGAGCTCAAAGATGATCGCGCTCTATGTCCTCATCTGCCTCGTCGGTGTGGTCGCGTTGCTCGACCTGGTTCTCACGGTCGGCGTGATCCGCCGGCTGCGCGAGCACACTCAGATGTTCAGCGAGATGACCGACAGCGGCGAGGTGATGGCCGAGGCGGGCAGCGAGATCGCGGCCTTCGACGCCATCGCCACCGACGGCGGAAGGGTCGAGAACCCGAAGCTGATAGGGGTGTTCTCCCCGGGCTGCCCAGCCTGTGAGGAGAGGATGCCGCTCTTCGTGGACAGGGCCGCCGGGCACGACCGTGCAAGCGTGCTCGCGGTGATCGCCGGGGCGGATGACGCGGCGGCGCAGTACCGCAGCCGGTTGGAGCCTGTGGCACGGGTCGTGGTCGAGCAGCCGGGCGGGACGGTGACCACGGCCCTCCAGGTGAAGGGGTTCCCCGCGTTCGCGGTCCTGGACGGCTCCCTGGTGGTGGCCTCCGGCACCAATCTCGACGCCCTCGACGCCGCCCTGATCAGGGTCTGACGTGCTGGTCGCCTCCGGGTTGCTGGTGACCCTCCTGATGTTCGCCTGGTGGCTGCGCTCCCGGTTCACCGTGGTGACGGTGCTGGGCCTCAGCATGGCCCCCAGCTTCAGAAATGGTGATCGGGTGCTGGTCGGCAGGGTTCCCACCGGGAGGATACGGACGGGAGAGATCGTGGTCATCGGCTTCCCCTCGCAGGAGCCGGGCCGCCAGTGGATCATCAAGCGGGTCGCCGCCGTCGGTGGCGAGCGGGTGCCGGACTGGCTCACCGGCAGTCCGGGGCTGACCGGAGCGGTGGCGGTGCCCGCGGGGAGCCTCATCGTCATCGGTGACAACCGGGAGGCCAGCCTGGACTCCCGGCAGGCGGGGTTCCTGCCCGCCGATCAGGTGCTCGGCGTGGTCCGTCGCCAGATGCGTGCCGCGCAGGGCGTCAACAGGCCGGGGCTCAAAGAAGCCGGGCTTGAACGGGCGAGCTTGACCAGGCGGGGTTTGACAGGCCGGGACTCAAAGCGGGCTGAGCGGCGCCAGCTCTCGAGCGAACAGCCGGGTCAGCTCGGAGAGTCGATAGTGCTCGCCTCCGATCGGTTCGAGGAACCACAGTTCGGCCAGTCTCCAAAGGGCCGCGGTGCCGTACGCGAGGTCCGCGTCGAGGAGGCGGGCGGCCCTGCTGGGTGAGTAGAAGGCGAGTGAGCTCTGGCCCATGCGCAGCAGCAGGGAACGGGCCGCGGCGTCCAGCGCTGAGCCGTTCTGCTCGATCTGGGTCAGGCCGCCGCGCAGTTCGTCCCTGAGCGAGAGGTCGTCGCAGGTCAGCATGTCGAGCCGATAGCGGGGATCAGCCAGGAGGCGGGCGTAGCCGTGCAGGGAGCCGTATCGGCGGACGGCGATGTTGCGGGCGGCGAGGTGGAGCGCCAGCGGCAGGTGCTCGCAGAGGTCGGCGATCCGGTGGAGCATGGCGGGTTCATAGCCGGACGGCTCAGGAGCGGGGAACGACGCTGAGGTCAGGACCGAGGTCAGCAGGGCCGTCGAGGCCGATGCCGAAAGCCGGTGGACCGCGAGGTGCCGGGAGCAACTGAGACCGGTGAGTGGTGAGCGGCTGGTGACGGCGATGGCCGCGCTCGGGTAGGCGGCCTGGACCGGCCGTACCTGCCGGATGTCGGTGATGTTGTCGAGGAGGATCAGCTGTGGCAGCCCCTCACCGTCGTCGTGCAGGGGCGGAAGCGCCCTCTCCTCCCACACCGGGGCACTGCACGCCAGATCGATGAGCCGAAACTGCAGAGGCCGGCTGGCAGCGGCGGCGAGCAGGGCGTGCCTGGCGAGTTCTGACTTGCCGACCCCGACGGCGCCGTGAAGGACGATCGCCTCTCCCGGTTCGGCGCTGGCGAGCAAGGAAGTGAGCTCCGCCAGTTCGGCCTCGCGGCCGTAGAGAGCCCCGCCGACGATCGGAGGCGGCAGTGGGATGGCCGGCGAACGCACGCCGGGTGGGGCCTCGCCGTCGAGGATGGCCTGGTGGAGCGCGACCAGTGCGGGCCCGGGGTCGACCCCCAACTCGTCCCCGAGCACCTTCCTGGCCTGCTGGTAGTCCGACAGGGCGCCCATCGAGTCTCCCGCCTGGTGTCGGGCCCTCATGAGCAGGGTCCAGAAACGTTCCCGGGTCGGGCGCAAGGAGACGGCGTCGTAGGCGTGGCTTACGGCCAGGCGGAAATCGCCGGTCAGCAGGAGTGCCTCGATCAACTCCTCCATGACCTGGCACCGCTGATCGGCCAGCGCGTCCAGTGACGGCCTGAGGGTCCAGGTGATCGACACGTCCTCCGCCGGCTCGCCCCGCCAGCGGGCCAGAGCCTGGCGGAAGTGACCCACGGCCTGGCCGGGGTCACCGGCCCGCACCGCGAGCCGCCCCTTGGCGGCGGCTTCCCGGAACGTGGCTACGTCGAGCTCGCCCTCCTCGATCCGGAGGGAGTACCCGCCGTACTTCGTGACGAGCCGGTCCTGGTGGTCGAGCGACTTGCGTAACTGGCTGGCGTAAGTGCGCACGTTGGCGATGGCCGAAGCCGGTGGCTCGCCGTCCCACAGGGCCCCGAACAGCCGCTTCAGTGAGACCAGTTGGTTGGGCTCCAGCAGGAGCGCGGTCAGGAGAACGCGGACCTTGGCCGACCCGATAGGGCATTCGCGCCCGTCCCGCTTGACCTGGACGGACCCGAGGAGGCTGAACCGAATGGTCACCAGTCGCCTCCAGTTGACTCGATGGGAGCGCTCCCATTCAGTTGAAGAACCACATTCGGTTCGTCAAGGTTGGTCGTAATCCGTTGGCGCGCTGTCCTGTCTGCCCGCCTGCGACGTTCACGCGCCGACATGTTCGGGCACGGCGTCGCCACCACCGCGGCCCCACCGTACCCCTCGCCCGGGGCCCACCATGCCTCCGCGGTCGGGGTGGGCGGTGGAACATACCGGGGCCATACCGTCGCGGCCTGGTTTCTATATCGGCCCTGGCCGGAATTCGGTCTTCAACTTCACGGCGAAAGGGAACATCATGCTGACACGCTTACGAAGCGTGACCGCGGCGGTCACGTGCGGATGCGGCACGTACCGGTCCCGCGCACTGCGCGCGGTTCTCGCCGGAACGAAGGACTCGCGATCATGCTGCTGGCCGGGGTTATCAAGGGCGGCAACGAGGGGTCAACGACGGTTACTTACGACCGGCCTCAGCACCAGGTCGGCGCCCTATGAGCCAAGATCCCTGCACTTCCCAAAGTGACAGTGCGGGTTCGATTCCCGTCACTCGCTCCAACGTTAAAGGCCCAGCTCAAGAATATGATCTAGAACTGGGCCTTTCCTCGTTCCCTGGCGCTGACTCTCGAGTAAGCCTGTCGCGGCTGAAGACCGCTACTGCGGAAGGAGCAGCGGAAGCCTGCGGACCGAGCCTCGAAGTGGCCGCCTGCAACTTAGGCGATCGCAAGCTGTCGGTGATGCACCGTTAGAGGCTCGATTTCAGTGGTGGTGTCATCGTCGTCGATGACGAGCTCGACGCGGAACCGAACCCCCATTGCCGCACCGAGGCGCAGCAGCGTCGCTATATCTGGAATGCCGCCACCGCCTTCGATGCGAGACAGGGCGGGTTGGGACATCCCAGAGCGCTCCGCCACGATCTTCTGAGACAAGCCTCGGCGCTTACGGATCTCACGTAGCTGGTCTCCGAGCTCCAGGTCACGGCCCGCCTGTTCGTATTCGGGGTGGGACTGTGCATCCGCTTCCATCTCGCGCAGACGCTTCGCCTTGTAGGTTTCCCAACGGCTGTGACCCATCATGCGCTCCTCTCGAACACGTGCGTGGTGGTTAGGTCGTGCTCTGCCTCACACTGCTTCTTAGCAGCGATCGCTCGGTCGATGTCGGCGGTCTGCGTCCCATCCTGTGTCTTGCGGAAGACCGTCAGGACCACGATCACCCTGTTGGATGGCTTCCAGAAGGTCAACCGCCAGGTCGTGCGGTCAAGAGCAACACGCAGCTCATGCACACCTTCGGCATCCTTCAGCTTCTTCACGTGATCTCCATCAGAGATGCCACCCGTGACGAGGTAGTCGTCTACGTTGCGCATAACTCGCTGGTAGAGCGGAAAAGAAAGTCCATCCAGCCAAGACTCCACCTCCGGCTCTAGGGCGATCTCCCACTGAGACATACCATCAATAGTATATGCACTCGATGGTAACCCGTGGCGGGGATGCGTATCAGGCTTGGCCCCCGTGTCTGCTCCGCGATCTAGGTTGTTATCCCAGAGCTCTATGATCAGGTTCGTCCTGATCGTTGAGATTCGGAGAAGATGTCAATCTCATGCGCCGCGCCATGGTCCTTCTGGGTGGCGTCGCCCTCGTCGTCGGCGCGTTTACCCTCTTCTACCGGGGCCCGGGACAACCGTTCATCCGCGGTTATGTGAGCGACGTCGCCGCCACCATGCTGGTCTACGCGTTCTTGGGACTGCTGTGGCGCACCACCGCCGCACGCCGCATCCTGGCCACAGCCGCGATCGCCGCCGCCGTCGAGTTCTACCAAATAGTCGGCATGATCCCGCCGGGCATTGGCGGTGTCCTGGTCGGCGCGTTCCCCGACCCATGGGACCTGGTCGCCTATGCCATCGGCGTGGTCGCGGCCCTGGCCTGGGAACGCCGATCGGTCCGATCCGGTGATCGGACCGGCTGACTCTCGGACGCCACCCCGCCGGCACGCTGACGGTATGGATGCCCCCATAGCGGCGAGGTCATCGGGTTCGTCCTGCGCAGCGGTCGGCGTCGCAAAGCAGGACCGCCGTATCTCAGGACAAGCCAGCGCATCGCGCAACACTGTGACCTCGTGCAGGTACACGAACTGATCGCCGTCGTGAACCGGAGTTGGAGCAACCATCGTGGAGCGCTTGGCGGGTGAACGTCCAACTCCGGAGGTCGTCATACCAGGCCCAGGGGTGACCTTCATCAGTTTCGCGCGGTGCGAAGATCCGGACGACATGTGGTCCGCCACAGTTCGCACCCTGATTCTCCCTGGAGAGGCCTTGACCAATCTCGCACGGGAGGTTCGCAGCTTCCTCTACGACGAGTGAGTTATGCAGGTCAGCGCCTCGACGAGCCAAGATCCCGGCAATTCCCCAAGCTGACAGCACGGGCTCGATTCCAGACCCCCGGCGGTACGCCGACAAGAGCGGGAACTCCTGTGACGGCTGGAAACGCTGAGGAAACGCGCTGTCGGATTCACTGCCTGCCATGACTCATGCCCGTACGTACGAGCACCCCAGCGAGAACACCATCGGCCGACGGGGATTCCTGCAGCGAGCGAGCCTGGCAGCAGTGGGCGCCGGCGCGGTGCTGCTGGCGGAAGGTGCGGGCCCGGCCGTGGCCGCGAGTTCCGGCGCAGGTCCCGATCAGCTGTTCAGGGTCGGCAAGTTCGGCGCGGCCGATCGGGGCTACGCGTCCCTTCTGCGCAAGGATCCGAGCAACGCGCACGCCCTGGCACAACGCGGGCGCATCGCGTTGTTGTCCAACGACTTCCGGGACGCCGAACGTTTCCTGACCAGGGCCATCGAGTCGGCTCCCGACGACAAGTTCGCCAAGCAGCAGCTGGCGGAGTGTTTCATCCGGCAGGACGACGTGGCCCGGGCGGTGCCGTTGTTGCGTGGCACCGGCGACCCGACTGACATGGCGTTCGCGGACCAGTACGCCAGCGTGACCGGCAGGGCTTATCAGATGGGGGGCGCGCACAAGACCCGGGTGCCCTTCGTGTCCGTCGATCCTCTGCCCAGTGTGCGAGCCTCGCTGAATGGGGCGCAGGCGGAGACCTTTCTCATCGACACCGGGGCGACGCTCGCCTTGTCCACGAAGTCGGCGCAGGAGGCGGGTCTGCGAGCGGTGGCCACCAGCACCACCCACCCGGCCGGGCAGACCCTCACGACCTATCACGGCGTGATGGAGTCGTTCCGGCTGGGTGACATCGTGCTGCGCAACGTTCCCGTGGTCTGGTACGACCTGAGGATGCCGAGCCTGCCGGACGGCTCCGAGCCGGCCGGTGTGATCGGCACGACGCTTCTGTATCACTTCATCGCCACCATGGACTACGCCGGTCAGGCGCTCGTCCTGCGGCGCAAGACCCCCGCGCAGGTGCGGGACCTGCGGGCGGAGGCCGGCCGCACCGGCGCGGACCGCCTCCCGCTGTGGCTCGCGGGCGACCACATCCCGTTCACCCTGGGCAGCGTCAACGACGACGGGCCACGGGTGGCCTCCCTCGACACGGGAGGCATGGGGCTCGGGATCATGATGAACGAGAAGAACGCCGTACGGGCGGGTGTCGAGATCGACTACGACCATCCGCAGGACATGGGCCCGATGAAGGTCTATCCGATCGCCCCCGCCAGGGTAAGCCTCGGCAGAGCGGTCGGCCGGAACGTCCCCGGGCTCGTCGGCGACTGGCCGTGGATCGATCTCTTCGGGTTCGAGACGATCGGCAACTTCTCGCACGAGTTCTTCAAGCCCCGCGCCATCACCTTCGACTACGCGAGCATGGACTTCCACATCACCGCCCGCTAGTACGAGGAGCACTTGCCAGCGGAGGGCCTTCCTACTTGTCGTGCTGTCGGCGCACGATCTCGTTGATCCAAGTGGGCGCGAACGGAGAAGTGCAGCCTGGGGAAGTCGGGTAGTCCTTGAGCACCTCCAGGCGCTCACCGATGTCGATGGCACGGGCGCGGTGCTCGGCGTGTTCGATCCCGATCTGCGCCAGGCAGTGGTTCATCGCCCACTGCAGGCGATCCGGGGCGGCTTTCATCTCCGCCTCGATGACGTCGAGCAGTCCTACGAGGTCGAGGACCTCGGGCTTCTTCGCCACGCGTTCGGTGGTCAGCGCCCAGCCGGCGCTCGCGACCACCGGATCCTGATCGGCGGACCAGGCCAGGCGCAGCTCCTCGGAGTGCGGGTTCTTTTTCACCACGTAGTTCACGAGCCAGTCGTGCACCTTGGGCGCGCGCGTTTCACGCACCATGACGTCCAACTCGTCCCGCTCGAACGCCTTCGGGCGGCAGATCAGGATCGCCAGCAGTCTCGCCGCGGTGTCATCGGTCTCCCAGAGCCGGCACGCGAGTTCCTGCTGCGTCTTCAGCCGCTTCGCGAGCGCGCGTAGTTTGCCGAGGTTCACACCGTGATCGTCACCGTGTTTCTCGTTCACCTCGCGTGCCTTCGGGTCCTCGAGCTCGGCCAGCTCGGCCATCACCTCGGCCACCATCGTCTCGGCCACCTCAGCCTCCCTGTCCATCACGTGCGAGATTCAGCGTACGGAAGTCGACGGCGTGCTTGTGCCCGTGCGGACCGGCATCCGTGGCGAGGCTGCATCGAGCAGGCTCGGACCTTTCATGCGCACGTGGCATTTGCCAGCCCGTAATGGCCGCTGGTGAGAACCACCGCCTCTTCCCTGGTCGGATAGAACGGCAGGGTGGTCCGGTCTTCGGTCCACACGACTCCACCGGCGTCATAATCCGTAATGTAGATCTCGCCGCGGCGCACCTTGAATGGTTTGGGGTGGCGGGAGTTCCCCATGTGGCCGAAGTCGTAAGTCACCAGGAAAGACGCGCAAGGACCGTTGAATCGGTTTGCCAAGCTCATTCCGGTGGCCTCGCTGTCGCCTGGGCCGGGCTCCCCTGACACACGTATCTCCCAGAATCCGTCCGCGTCGGCCAGTGGCGACGGGGGCCATTCGCAGTGCATGAAGCGAGACGGGGTGCCCGAGACGTACTCGATGTGATTCGCCTTGGGCATGCTGCGCATCGACTCGCACGCGGAGACTCGGTCGGCGGCTTCTTGTCGTGCTACCGCCAGGGCCGACGCGGAGCTTTCCGCCGCCGCCGATGGTTGCGGAGGAGTGGTCTGCTGGCCGGGCGCGGACGGGAATACATTGAAGATGATCGGGACCAGGGTCGCGTAGAGGGCCAGGACGAGGGCTGCTCTCGCGGCGACCTTTCCCCAGTCTATTACGCCGTTGACTCTTGAATGACGTTCGAGTGCCACAAATGCTACGATCGCAATCAATGTCACCAGAGCAAGAATTCCCCACCTCAGCATGGCGGAATCACAGAGCCGGCGCCGGGGAGAAAGGGTGTCCATCCGTATCGGCGGTGGTCGTTGCTTGTGGGGGCATCCATGCTTGATCCATTGGCCGGAGTGGCAAGAAGTCAGCGTTGCATCTTCTACCAGTTCGCATGGAGTAACGCGGGCGTTACACCACGCCGGACCGGCGGTGTGGTGACGTGCGCGAATTGTGCCCGCCGCAAGTGCCGGTCTCGGGCATGATCCATCCCATGGAAACCCGGCTCCTGTTCGTACGTCACGGAGACTCTGTCCACACGAGGGAAGGCGTGGTCGGGGGCCCGAAAGGATGCCGAGGGCTTACCGACACTGGACGCGAACAGGCCGCACGACTCGCACGGCAACTCACCGCTGAAATCGGAACCGGGAAAGCCTCGATCTACTCCTCCCCCCTGCCCCGCGCTGTGGAGACAGCCGCCGCGATCGCAGCCGCCAGCGGCCTGCGCGCCTCACAGGACTGCGGACTCTGTACCTGGCACACGCCGCCGGAGGCGGACGGTCTCACCCACGCGGAATTCTTCGAACGCCTGGACGCCGAGGGCGGCGGCATCTACCGGCCCTTCCAAAAAGGCAACGAGAGCTGGGCCGAGATGGTGACTCGCACAAGCCGCACCATCACCGACCTGGCCCACCGTCATCGCGGGGAGTCCGTCATTCTCGTCGGCCACGCCGAGACGGTCGAGATCTCCTTCAACGCTCTCGGGCTGCTACCGGTCTATCGTGCCTTCGATCTGAAGGTGTCCCCGGCATCCATCACCGAATGGATCACCGACCAGAACCCCACAGAGTGGCCGCCACCGAGATGGACACTCCGTCGGTTCAATGAAACCCCCGCCTTGGGCGGGGGCGCTCCGGCTCCGGGGTGATCGCTGCGCTTCACGTCCTGCGAGATCCTCGTCAGGCCGGGAGAGGGGCGCGCACCATGAAGATGTCCACCTCGTCCTCGGTCTCGACCGTGAAGCCGTGCCGTTCGTACAACCGGCGGGCCGAGCTGCCCTGCAGCACGTTCAGCCGGACCGTGGCGGCCTCGTGGTCGCACTGTTCCAGCAGCCTGCCGAGTACGGCGGAACCGATGCCCCTGCCCTGAAGACCCGGGTCCAGGTAGAAGTGCTCCAGCCAGTAAGTGTCCTTCTCCGGGCGCAGCGCCACGCAGCCGGCCATGGTGCCACCTACCTCGATCATCCAGGTGTGTGCCGGCCTGAACCCGTTCCGCAGCCGTTGCCGTACACGATGCTCGTCGTACCGTCCGAGTCGCGCGAGGTCCGGTCTCATGACCACGGCCCGCAACTCGGCCACCGCCTCGACGTCCGTCGCTGAAGCCAGCCGAAGCTCCCAGTCTGCCACGGTCGTGATGTTATCGCCCTTTAGCTCCTGCCAATCACGAGACGTCGCCTATAGGGCGTTTTGGGCGGTTGTCGAGGCGGTGCGCGCTCGTGCGAGCCATCCGACATGGCCATCGGGCTCCTGGTGGAGAGTTCGATTTTGTTTGTCCGCTGGTGGCGGCCAATTGCCGCATAATATGTCGGTCGCCTCGCTCGGTCGGAAAATATTACATCCTTTCGTCTTTAAATGAGTGGGCGCGTATCTGCAAAGTCGTGGTGTAGATTTGCCAGACTCGGCGGATCCCGTTTGAGGGCCTTCCTGCGGCGGTGCCATCGGTGGAACTATGGCGCGCTTTGTAAGGAGTGGAACTAAACGGTCAAGGCGGCCCTAGCGTGGTTGCCGATGGGTTGCTTTCTGTCTTCGATCAGGTGTTCAGACAGACATATGGAAATGGAGTATGCCCATATGGCCATCGACGCTCGGCCCTTTCTCCCCATCGCCGAACACGCCGTATCGATCGCCGGCGAGATCATCAAAACCAAGATCGTCACTGCCCGGGGCGATCGCGACTCGGCCACCGCGGTGGGCAAGGCCGTGGAGCACGCTCTGCGGGAGTTCCTGTCCAGAGAGATACCGGAGATCGGATTCCTCGGTGAGAAGGAGCGCGTCACCCGGATAGGGGCCGGCCTCATGTGGGCGCTGGACTCGATGGGCAGTGCGGTCAACTTCCTTCATGGCATGCCGTTGTGCGGCGTTTCCTTGGGTCTTTGGCACCAGGACGACGCCATACTCGGAGTCATCGACCTGCCGTTCCTCGATCTCCGCTACACGGCCGCGCGGGGTTTCGGCGCTCAGGCCAATGGGTCTCGTATTCAGATCAGTGGCGTGCGTGACCTGGAAGCGGCCGTCGTCGCCGTCGGCGATTACGTAGTGGGCCCGGATGGGCCGGAACGAAACAAGCCACGACTCGCTGTGACCCGGGAATTGGCCGCACGTGCCCAGCGGGTACGAATGTTCGGCTCGGCCGCGATCGATCTCGCCTGGGTGGCCGATGGCAAGATCGACGCCAACATCATGCTCAGTAACAATCAATGGGACACCGCGGCCGGGGTCGCCATCGCCCGCGAAGCCGGAGCCGTGGTCGTCGATGTCGATGGCAGCCCGCACACCATGACCGCCTACACGACTATCGCGGCAAGCCCCGAACTCGTGGTCGATCTCTTGGAGCTCGTCGCCGAAGCGCGTAAGTCCACAGGACAGTGCCAGTACGCCGCCGATTACTACTTGTAGGCACCAAGCTCCTCGATCAGATCGAGGACGGGTGCCAGGGAATCGGGGCGAGCGCTGACGGGCAGCGGATCGACGAGATACATCGGGCAGCCCAGCGCGGCGGCGCCGGTATCGGCGTCACGGTCGTCGCCGACCATGAGAACGTTGTCGGGCAGTAGCCCGAGCTCATCGCAGGCGGCCTGGAAGATTCGCGGATCGGGTTTCGTCACGCCGACCTCGTAGGAAAGTACGAAGACGTCGACGTACCGGATGAGGTCGTGAAACTCGAAGACGGCGCGCAGGTCCCAGCCGATATTGCTGACCACCGCCGTGGGGATTCCGCGCTGACGCAACTCGCCCAGGACGTGCCGGGTGTCCGGGTAAGGCTGCCAGGCCATCGGCTGAAAAGTCCGCTCGTAGAGAGGCTCGGCCAGGGCCGGGTCGGGGAGGCGGGATTCGCGTGCCAGTGCGGTGTAGCAGGCGCGATGCAGGTCATCGGTCAGGTCGCGATCACGCCAGAGGTCGGTCAGATGCGGGGGTACTTCGCGGGGCGAGGGACCCCCGGGTTGTGCGCCCATGAGCCGCAGACGATCTGCGCATGCGGTGATCTCGGTGTCGTCGAGGTGGTGGCCGCTGTCGTCCAGAGCACCTCGCAGCCATTGTTCTATGGGCTCGATCCGCAGCAGCGTTCCGGAGAAATCGAACATCACACCCTTGATGAACAACGATCCTCGCGCCTCACGTTAGTGATCTACAGGGCAAGGAAGCACTCTACGGCCCGACGGCGGCGCAGCCGAGTGGAAAACGGCAGGGCGGCGATTCGCGGGATGTCGAGGTCGGTCAGGGCGAAAGTCGGCTCGAAGCCGGCTGCGTTGAGCAGGCTCCTGCTCAGGCGGGTCAGGTCGGCCGCGGTCAGGTGCGCGAGGGGGCGGGCGAGGAGTTCCTGGGTGGCGGAGGTGGTCACGCCGTGTTCCTCCAGCAGGCAGGCCAGTTCGAGGATGGGTTCCGCATCGAGGTCGCCGTCGCGCAGGGCCGTGTGGATGCGGCCGCTCAACTCGGCGATCGCTTTATTGGAGTGCATGCTGGTCAAGGCCGCCGTGGTGTGGGTCGGCGGTTATGCGGGTGCCGATGTCCTCGCCCTGGCAGATCGCCGTCATCGCGCCTTGGGCGGCGACGTCGAAGACGTGCATCAGGAGCTTTTGCTCGTTGGCGAGGACGAAGGCGCTTTCATCCATCACCTTGACGCCCGCGGTCAGCGCCTCTCGATAGGTGAGATTGGTGTAGCGCTTCGCGTCAGGGTTGAGGTTCGGGTCGCTGTCGTAAACGCCGTCCACGCCGCGCTTGGCCACCAGGAGGGCGTCGGCGTCGAGTTCGAGGGCCCGCTGGACGGCGGGATAGTCGGTGGTGACGTAGGGCTGGCCGATTCCGCCGGCGAGCAGCACGATCAGGCCGCGGCGAAGGTGGCGGTCGGCTCGAAGTCTGATGAAAGGCTCCGCGACGGTCTGCATGGGCACCGCGGTCATGACGCGTACGTCTGTTTGTGAGCGGGAAGTGAGTACGCCGCGGAGCATGAGGGCGTTCATGACCGTGCCGAGCATGCCGATGTTGTCGGCTTCCGCCCTGCCGATTCCCCAGCCTTCGGCCATCCTGCCGCGGAAATAGTTGCCGCCGCCGATCACCACGGCGATTTCGACGCCGAGCCCGTGTACGGAGAGGATTTCGTCGGCCAGTTGGGCCAGGCTGTCCGGGTCCACGCCCCAACCCGCCTTGCCCGCCAGGGCCTCGCCGCTGAGCTTGACGACGACACGTGAGTAACGACGCATGATCGTTCCCTTCACGGTCGCGCGGTCGGCGACCTGGTCAAGGATATGACTTGGCGGGAGGGGTCCCGGGAGGCCGGTCGGAGGATGGGGGTCGGTTCGCCCCGCTGGGCGGGGGTGCCTAAGCTCCGATCCCACCAGTCAGGTCCAGCACCCCGACCGTCTGGCCGCCGCTCGTTTCGCCGGTGAGCCCGAATCCGAGCTTCTGGTAGAAGGCTCCGGGGCTACCCTCTCCGGGCTCCCAGCAGACGTACATGCGGGTGCTGCCGCGGCGCCTCACTTCGGCGGCCACCGATTCGACGGCGAAGCGGCCGATGCCGCGGCCCTGCGCTTCCGGGGTCACGTTGAGGCGCCACAGGCCGGATCGGAAGTCGAGTCCCCTGCCGTCCCAGTCGATGTCGATGAAGGCCATCAGGAAGCCCACCGCCTGCTCGCCGTCGAGGATGAGCCGGGGCCAGGCGACGTCGGGGCGGAGGTAGGCCTCGGCCAGCGACTTCACCACGGGTGAGACGAAGTGCTCCTGGTCCGGGCGGACGTTCACGGCGATGGCCGTGTCGAAGTTGGCGAGGGTGATGGGCGCGAGGCGCAGGTTCGGCGTCATCGCGGAAGGTTACGCCCCAGCCGGGAGGTGATCGTCTCGGCGGGTCTGCCGAGCACGTCGACTCCCTCGAATGCCGTACGCAGGCCGGCCAGGTCGTCATAGTCGCCGTGCAGTGCCGGGACGCCCTCCCGGGCCCGCTCGGGGTCGCGTACCACCGCCACCACGTCGGTTCTGGCACGGAGATGGTCGATGACCAGGCGGCCGAGCGCGCCGGAAGCGGCCGAGATCGCGATCACTGCGGAGACTCCTTCGGGTTCAGGAGATTGGTCGTCAGGCCGCTGAGGTACGCGCGCCGGCCCGACATGCCTGCGCCGCCTATGGCGACGTCCATCGGGCCGCTGTTCCTGTTGCGGATGGCCTGGACGCCGAGGTAGATGAGGTACGCGGCGCCGATGACGCGGACGGCGGTGAACGCGATCGGCACCGCCTCGAACAGGGCCGCCAGGCCGAGGGGCATGTCGGGATCGTCTCATGGGACCATGCGGCTATGGCGTCGACGTGGGATGAGGCCTTCGCCGACCGGTATGAGGAATGGTCGGCTCACATGGCGGCCGATGTCGCGTTCTATGCCGGGCTCGCAAAGGAGGCGGACGGGCCACTGGTCGAGTTGGCGGTGGGGAATGGGCGCGTCGCGATTCCGGTCGCGCGGGCGACGGGGCGGCGGGTCGTCGGGATCGATCTCTCGCCGGTGATGCTCGAACAGGCCCGCGTTCGCGCCGCCGAGCAGGGTGTGGAACTCGACCTTCGCGAGGGTGACATGCGCGAGTTCGAGCTGGATGAGCCCGCGGCGCTGATTTACTGCCCTTTTCGCTCGCTGCAGCATCTGCCGACCTGGGCCGACCGGCGTCGTGCCTTTGAACGGGTGGCCGCCTCGTTGCTGCCCGGAGGGCGGTTCGCCTGGAATGCCATCGCGTTCGACCACCACTTCGCCGCGCGGGCCGATGGTGCGCGTCAGGGGGAGCCGGTGCCGCATACCACCCGGTTCGCGGTGGGGGACAATCGGATCGACATCGTGCTCGATGATGGTGCGCGGAGTTCTTCCTGGTGGGCGACGAAGAACGAATGGCTTGGGCTGGTCGATGTGGCCGGGCTTGAGGTGGAGGCGTTGTACGGGGGATTCGGGCGCGAGCCGTTCACCGAGGACAGCCGGGAATACGTGTTCGTCGCCGCCAAGACAAAGCAGTGAGACTGCTGGGCATGAACGTTTCCGCTGAGCTTGTTCACCGGCTCGCCCATGTTCGCTGGATCGCCGGGGGCACCGGTGCCGGGAAGAGCACGCTCGCACGGCTGCTGGCCGAGCGGCATGACGTGGTGTTGTACGACGGTGACCAGGCCGAGCGGGGATATGCCGGGCGGTGCACCGTACAGCGGCAGCCTTATATGTGTGCGTTGTTGCGGACGCCGGTCGAAGACCGGTATGCCGGTCGTACGGCGGAGGAGATATTCCAGGCGATGCCGAGTCTCCATGGGGAGACCTTCGCATTCGTTGTTGAGGATCTGCTCGCCCTGCCCGACGATCGGCCGGTCCTGGTCGATGACTTCCGGACGTTGCCTCGTGAGGTGGCGTCATTGCTGGGGTGGCCGGAGCAGGCCGCCTTTCTGCTCCCGACGTCCGAATTCCGCCGGCGGGCCTTGGGGGATCGTTATGCGGATCCGGAGCGGGCGCGGGCCAATTGGGGGAACGCCGACCATGTCGCGGCGCTGACCCAGCGAATGGCGCGTGATGAGCTCTGGGACGAGGAGGTACGGCGTCAGGCTCTTGAATGCGGTCTGGCGGTTGTGCGCGTCGATGGTTCTCGGGGTGTTGAGGAGTTGGCGGGTGAACTGGCCGGGAGGTTTCGCCTGTGAGGCCTTGTCATGGCGCGGCGAGCCACCGCACGTGGCCGCCGTGGAGGGCGGTGACGGCGAGTGGGTGGTCGTCCAGGGACAGTACGTACGCCGCCGTGTCCAAAGGGTCCGAAGGTGAGGCTTCCTGGGAGATCCAATGGGCGTCGAGTCGCCTGACCTGGTTCACGAACGTGGTCCGGTCCGGGGGCGGCACGTAATAGAGCACCGCCGTGTGGAAGACGACCAGCGTGGCGTCCGGGGGTGCCTGGGCGGCCAGGTCGACAAGGTGGGTGTTCAGGTCGCCGCGGACGATGTGGGGCGGGTCGGCCTGGGCCAGGGTGACCGCGGTGTTCAGGCGTTCCAGGCGGTCGTGTTGTTCGGGCCAGACGAGGGTGCGGAGCCATTGGACGTCGTCGGGGTCGGTCACGTCCAGGGGGTTGAGGTCGATCCCGGCTCGCCAGGCCACCGTTATCGGTCCCGGCTTGGCCAGGTGGGGCGGTGGGGTGCCCGCTACCTGGCAGTGGAGGTGCAGCGGGCTGTCCGGGGCGCCCGTCCTGTGGCCGTCGGAGTAGGTGTAGGCGTAACGGTCGGGGAGGAGACACAGGCCCGCGGAGGCGCCGACCTCCAGCAGGGCCAGGGGCTGGGGGAGCGAGGCGAGCAGGGGGTAGAGGGCGGCGCATCTGGCCGGTTCGTTGGTCTGGGTGCGGCGGGCGAGCATCGTGGTGCGGATGGCCTCGCGGTGGGTGAGGACGGAGCGGCGGAAGTCGGCGTAGCCGGACGGGGTGCCGGTGAGGTGGCGGGCGGCGGCGAAGAGGAGGTTGGGCTGGCGTTTGGGCGCGGGGAGGGTTAACAGCAGGTCGAGCAGGTCGGGGTCTTCCGCCACGCCGAGGGCTAGGGCCTCGTAGAGGGGTGACTCTCCGCGGGCTTCCAGGGAGGCGAAACTCCGGTACTGATCCGCCGTGGTCAGCATGGCCCGAAGCCTAACCGGCGACGGCGTCATGGCACATGTCCGAAGCCTGACGACGGCGTCACCATGCATGGCCGGGTCATGGCGGCGGGGGATCATGGGGTTCATGGGCACGTGGGTGTACGTACGCGGCTGGCTGGAGTTCAACGGGCAGCGGGAGGAGGCCGAGCGCATCATCAGGGAAGGCGACACCCAGGGGTGGGCCTTTCCCGAGGGTGGCTGGCTGGAGGCGGTCTGTTATGCGCGGGCCGTCCGGGCGGGCGTTCTGGACGGCGTACTCGATCAGGTGCGGCGGATCGCGGCCCTTCCCGCCGATGAGGACGGGGATCGGGTGTGCGGGTTGTTTCTCGCCTTTCACGAGGTGGAGGGGCAGAGCGAATGGCAGGTACGCGATGGGGAGGTGTTCGTCGGCCCCGCCTCCCCTCGGTACGACTATCTGTGGAAATAGATGGATCAGAGCGGGCAGGCGGCCCAGCCCACCGTGCTCAGCCGGCCGTCCCCGCGGCGTACCCAGACCTCAAGCTCCATCCCTCGCTCCCCGACGCCCGTGACCACCCCGCCCACGCTCAGGGGTTCGAAGACCGTCACCGGCTGGACGAACTTGCACCGGATCCAGCCGTCCGTCAGCCACCTGGCGCCGAAGAAGCCGGTCAGGAGGTCCAGGATGAGGCAGCACTGCTGCTGGCCCTGCACGATCGGGAGGGTCAGGCCGCCCTGGCGGGCGATGTCGAGGTCGCTGTGGATGTTGCGGACGTACTCGCCGGCGCGGGAGAAGACCGAGGCCTGCTCCTGGGTGATGACCTTGGAGAGGGGCTGGAGCGGGGTGCCGGGGGTCAGGGCGTCGGTGGCCTCGGCGGCGTAGGGACGTGTGGAGTCGATTTCGCCGGTCACGCGGGGGCCGCCGGTGGTGCTGCCGCGGCCGGCGACCTCGCCGGGGACCGTGCGGAGGATCTCGACGCCGCGGTGGCGCACCAGGGCGCGGCCGTCCTCGCCGGTCGCCTGAGCCTCCATGATGACGTAGCCCTGGCCGCGCCGTTCGTACGCCTCCACATACCGGCCCTGGAGGGTCACCTTCTCGCCCACCCGCGCCGGTGAGGAGAACCAGAGTTGTTCCTCGGTGTGCAGGCCGACCGTGCGGCTGGCGGCGTACCTGGTGGTGAAGAGCTGGACCAGGTCGTTGGTGAGCAGGCCGGCCTGGGCGATTCGCCCACCGAAAGGGCTGGTGGAGAAGTGCCAGGGGCGGTAGTCGTCCTGGGTGAAGGCGAAGCGTTTGACCTTGTGGTCGTCCACGACGATCGTGACGGGGCCGAAGTCCTCGGGGATCTCCAGGTTCTCGAACACCGGCTCCTTGAGCCCGGCCTCGGGGTCGACGCCCCGCGCGAAAGCCGTGGGGTCGGTCAGGTCACGGTTCATCGGAAATCTCCTTCGCGCCCGTGATCAGGGCGACGATGTCGTGTTCGGTAACCTCATCAGCCCGTACGTCCGCCGCCTTGGCGCCCTTGCGCAGCACCACGATGCGGTCGGCCAGGCGCATCACCATGGGGATGTCGTGGCTGATGAGCAGGATCGCGGCCCCGTCGCCGCGCAGGTCGCCGATGGTGGTGACGACGCGCTCGCTCTCCTGCACGCCGAGCGCGGCGGTCGGCTCGTCGAGCAGTACGAGCCTGCGCCGCCACAACCGGCAGCGGGAGATCGCGACCGCCTGCCGCTGACCGCCGGAGAGCCGGGCCACCTTGGCGTCGGGGGAGGGCACGTTCACCGACAGGCCCCCGAGCACCTCCGCCACTTCGGCGGCCATGCGCCTGCGGTCGACGCGCCGCCAGGGGCCCCAGCCGCGGGTGGGTTCGCGGCCGAGGTAGATGTTCTCGGCCACGGTGAGGTTCTCGCAGAGGCCGAGGTCCTGGTAGACGGTCTCGATGCCGAGTTCGCGCGCCGTGGCGGGCGAGTGGGCGGTGACGGGGCGGCCCTCGCAGGCGATGGTGCCGCCGGTGGGCTGGATGACGCCGGACAGGGCCTTGACGAACGTGCTCTTGCCCGCGCCGTTGTCGCCCACCAGCGCGACCAGCTCACCCGCCGAGATGTCGAAGTCCACCCCGCGCAGCGCCTGTATGGCGCCGTAGCGCATCTCCAGGCCGGTGGTGGTCAGCAGGCTCATGACGCCCTCCTTTGGCGCAGGCCGCTCCAGAGCACGGCGCCGATGACGACCAGACCCTGGCAGATGAGGAAGACGTAGGACGACACGCCGATCAGTGTCAGCCCGTTGCCGAGGACGGCGATGAACAACACGCCGAGCGCGGTCCCGGCCAGCCGGCCCGTGCCGCCGAACAGGCTCACGCCCCCGACGACGACCCCGGCGATGACGTTCAGCTCCATGCCGCGGCCGATGGTGGCGTTGCCGGAGTCGAGCTGGGCCGCGTACAGGAGGCCGCCGAGCACCGCCAAGCACTGGACGATGACGAACGTGCTCACCCGCAGCGCTTTCACGTTCAGCCCGTAGCGGCGGCAGGCCTCGGCGTTGCCGCCCAGGGCGTACAGGTGGCGACCGTACCTGGTCTGGCGCAGGATCCACATGCCCGCGGCGACCGTGCCGATCATGATCCAGACCGGGGTGGGGATGCCGATGAGGCTGCCGTCCCAGAGCGGGCCGAGGCCGTCGGGGATGGGGGAGATCGTCACGCCGTCGCTGATGGTGAAGGCCAGGCCCTGCAGGGCGGACAGGAGGCCGAGTGTGATGATGAAGGAGGGGATGTTCCAGGTGACGCGGAGCAGGCCGGTGAACAGGCCGATGAGCGCGCCGCCCGCCAGGACCAGCGCGACGGCCACCGCGAGCGGCAGCCCGGCCTGGACCGTCAGGGCCGCCACCACCACGGTGCTCAGGCCGACCGTGGAGCCGACCGAGAGGTCGATCTCGCCGGTGAGGATGACGAACGTCTGGCCCACGGCCACGATCATCAGCACCGACATCTGCTGGAGCAGCACGGTCATGTTCGTGAGCGTGAGGAAGTTGGGCGCGACCGCGGTCCACAGGACGACCAGCAGGACCAGGCCCGAGCCCACCCCGGCCTCCGCCCGCCAGGCGGCCAGCCGTCCCTCCCCGGCCAGTCCGGGCCGCGGCGCCGGTACGGCCGTCACTTGGCGCCCGCCTTGCCCAGCTCCGCCAGGAACGCGTCGAGGGCCGCGGTGTCCCCGGCCGAGTACGTGGCGGGCGGCACGGTGGCCGCCGTCCCCTTGTCGCCCTTGGCCGCCTTGACCGCCAGGCGCACGCTCTCCATGCCCACGTCGTACGCGTGCTGGTCGGCCACCGCCCGCACCGGCGAACCGGGCGTCTTCATGATCTCGGCGACCTGCTTGCTCATGTCGATGCCGAAGATCTTGGCTTTGGACTTGAGCCGCTGCGCCGCGATCGCCGCGCCCTGCATGGCAGCGCCGTTCCAGGCCCACACGACGTCGATGTCGGGGTGGCTCTGCAACACGGTCTCGAACGCCTTGGCGCCCGCGTCGGGCGAGCCGACGGCCTCGGCCGAGGTCACCACCTTGGCGCCGGGCATCTCGGCCAGGAACGCCTTCTTCCGTACGGCGCCGTTGGGTTCGGTGTCGCCGGTCAGCAGGGCCATCTTCGCCTGTCCGCCCAGTTCGTCGTCCGCGTACTTCTTGGCCAGCTTGCCCACCGAGGCGCCGAGCTGGGCGTTGTCCACGCCGACGAAGTGGGGGAAGGCGTTGTCGCCGGCCTTGGAGTCGTACTGGACGATCGTCATGCCGTACTGGTCGGCCTTGCGCAGGGTGGCGACCGAGGCGCTCTTGTCCAGGGGCGCGATGACCAGCACGTTGTCGCCCCGGGCGTGCAGGGTGTCCACGAGCTGCGCCTCCGTGGCGAGCTGGCGGTTGGACACCTCCACCTTGATCGGCACCTTGGCCTCTTTGGCGGCGTCCCGCATCCCCGCCTCGATGAGCTGCCAGAACTCCAGATCCCTGGCGTACATGATCGCCCCGATCTTGAGCTCGCCCTCCTGTGCCCCGGTGCTCGCGCCCTTCTCCTGCCCCGTGGAGCAGGCGGCCAGCGCCAGGACGGTGAGCAGGGCGAGGGCGCGGCGGGCCGATTGCATGTGCGGCATCGCGACCACCTTCTAATCTGACTAGACAACTAGCCTTATCGTGGTTTCGGGTCAGTTTGCGGGGCTTCCGTGCTGCTCGTCAAGGGGTTGACATCTGTCCGTAATGCGGGTGAAACTCCTAAATCAGTCTAGACAACCAGACAGAATGGATTTCGATCTTCATGGCTGACAAGATCACCGGTGGTGAGCTCGTGGTCCGGCTCCTGGTGTCCCTCGGTGTCCGGCACGTCTTCGGCGTACCTGGTGGGCAGACGCTCGCGATCACCGACGCCATCATCGACACGCCCGAGGTGGACTTCGTGACCGCCCGCCATGAAGGCGCCGCCGCCGTCATGGCCGACGCGTACGGCCGGCTCACCGGCACCCCCGGCGTGTGCCTGGCCACCACGGGACCCGGTGCGACGAACCTGCTCACCGGCGTCGGCGGCGCGCTGCGCGACTCCAGCCCGGTCCTCGTGATCACCTGCAACAACAACGGCGAGAACATCGACAGGGACGACGCCCAGGGCGCCGACCACGTGTCGTTGTTCCGGCCGCTGGTCAAGCACGGCCGCCTGGTCGCGCACGCGTCGAGCATCGGGCAGGCGATCGAGGAGGGGTACGTGCGGGCCATGACCGGCAACCCCGGCCCCGTGCATCTGGACTTCGCCCGCGACGTCATCGAGTCCGTGCTGGAGGAGCCCGCCGAGGTGCCCGCCACGCACCCCCTGCGCGGCTGGGTCGGCCAGCGCCCGCGCGCCGACGCCGCCGCCCTGGCCGGCGCCGCCGAGCGGATCTCGGCGGCCCGCCGGCCCGTGCTCTGGCTGGGCAACGGCTGCAACCGGTCGGGGGCGGGGCAGGCGGCGCTCGCCCTGGCCGAGGCGCACGACCTCCCGATCGTGACGACGTTCAACGGGATCGGCTGCGTGCCGACCACGCACCCGCTGGTCTTCGGCGCGCTCAGCCGGATGGGCACCAACCTGTCCACCCGGGTCGTCGCCGAGTCCGACCTGGTCATCGCGGTCGGCAACAGCCTCAACGCCATCTCCACCAGCCGCTGGACGCTGCCGCTGCCCGAGATCGTGCAGATCGACGTCGAGCCGGCCACCATCGGCCGCTACTACGCGGGCAGCACGCTCGGCGTCGTGGGCGACGCCAAGGACGCGCTGGAGACGCTGGCCGGGGCGCTGTCCGGGCCGGTGCGGGAAGAGCGTAAGACCTGGCTGGCCGAGCTGGGCGGGGCGCGTACCCGCTGGTGGGAGTCCACGCCGGACGGAGGGATGTCGCCCGCCGACATCGTGCGCAGGCTGCGCGAGGTGACCCCCGACGACACGCTGCTCATCCCCGACGCGGGCAACCCCGGCGTGTGGTCCTACCTGTGGGAGATCCGCCAGGCGGGCACCTACCTGAAGCCGGTCGGGTTCGGCAACATGGGCTTCTCGGTGCCCGCCGCGATCGCCGCCGCCGTCACCGACCCCACCCGCCCGGTGCTGGTGCTCGTCGGCGACGGCTCGCTCGGCATGACCCTCGCCGAGCTGGAGACGCTGGTCAGGGTGGGCGGCCGGGTGTGCGTCGTGGTGCTGAACGACGAGGGCTACGGCAACATCCGTCAGGAGCAGATCGTCAAGTACGGCCCCCGCACCATCGGCGTCGACTTCGGCCCCGCCGACTACGCCCAGGTGGCCAGGGGACTCGGCCTGTCCGCCCGCCGCGTCACCGACCTGGACGAACTCGCCGCCCGGGTGGGTGAGACGCTGGCCGGGGAGACGCCGGCGCTGTTCGACGTGCCGATCGACCCCGAGGTGAACGCGTGGACCTACCCGGCGTTCCGCAAGTACGAGCCTGAGGAGGGCTGAGATTGAGCGCACTGGACGGGATCAGGGTGCTGGACCTGTCGAGGTTCATCGCCGGGCCGCTGTGCTGCCAGATCCTCGGCGACATGGGCGCCGAGGTCGTCAAGGTCGAACGCCCAGGTGGCGAGGACGCGCGTAAACACGCCCCCTTCCACGAGGGCCAGAGCGTCTACACCATGATCTACAACCGCAACAAGCACGGCGCCACCCTCGACACCCGCCACCCCGAGGCCCGCGCCCTGCTGGAGGGCCTGGTACGCGTCAGCGACGTGGTCGTCGAGAACTACCGGCCCGGCACCATGGAGAAGATGGGCCTCGGGTACGACCGGCTGCGCGAACTGCGGCCCGGCGTGATCCTCGTGTCCATCTCCGGGTTCGGCCAGACCGGGCCCCTGGCGGAGCGCGCGTTGTTCGACGCGATCGCCCAGGCCACGGCCGGCCTGATGAGCGTGACCGGCGACGGCGCCCCCACGCTGACCGGCACGTACATCGCCGACTACGTCGCGGGCTACCACGGCGCGATGGGCGCGCTGCTGGCGCTGCTGCACCGGGAGCGCACGGGCGAGGGGCAGCACGTGGACGTGGCCTCGTTCGACGCCCTGTTCGCGGCGCTCGGCACCAGGCCCAGCGCGTACGCGATGCTCGGGGAGACACGTGGGCGCAACGGCTCGCGCGACCTGCTCACCGCGCCCGCCAACGTCTTCCCCGCCGCCGACGGCTTCGTCTACATCCACGCCGGCACCGATCCGCTCTTCCCGCGCCTGTGCGCCGCCATCGGCCGCCCCGAACTCGCCGCCGACGAACGTTTCCACGGCGTGCCCGCCAGGATGGCGCACGTCGAGGAGCTGGAGAAGATCGTCACCGAGTGGACGACGCCGCGCGACTGCGCGGAGATCGCCGGCACGCTGAGCGCGGCCGGCATCCCCTTCGGTAAGGTCGCCGACATCCCGGAGGTCGTGGAGTCGCCGCAGGTGGCCGCCCGCGACATGCTGCTCGACGTCGAACATCCCGTGCTGGGCACGCTGAAGCTGCCCGGCATCCCGATCAAGCTGTCCGCCTCACCCGGTCAGGTACGCAAACCGCCGCCGCTCGTCGGGGAGGACAACGCCTACGTGTACGGCGAACTGCTCGGCCTCGATCGCGCGGAGATCGATCGGCTGCGTACGGAAGGGGCGATTTGAGGGCGATGATGTTCCCGTGAGTCCGGTCCCCATGTACGAGGTCATCTACGGCGACCTCCTGTCCCAGATCAAGAGCGGCGCGCTGGCCCCGGGCGACCGGCTGTCCAGCGAACCCGCCCTGGCCTCCCAGTACGGCGTGAGCCGCATGACCGTGCGCCAGGCTCTGGACCAGCTCGAATCCGAGCACCTCCTGGTACGCCGGCGCGGCTCGGGCACCTACGTGGCCGAGCCGTCCGCCACCTACCGCCGGATGAACCGCCTCGGCTCGTTCGGCGAGGAGATGGGCGTCTCCGAGGTGACCACGGACACCAAGTTCCAGGGGTCCGTGGTGCCGCCGGACGAGGTGCGGGGGAAGCTCGGGCTCAAGCCCCGGCAGAAGGCGGTCCGGCTGCTGCGCGTGCGGCTGGTGTCCGGCACGCCGGCGGCCGTCCAGGAGTCGTGGCTGCCCTACTCCCTCGCTCCTCAGCTCGCCCGGGAGGAGTTGATCGGCGGGTCGCTCTATGGCACGTTGCTGGAGCGGTGGGGCGTGAAGCTGAAGTGGGCCGAGCAGACCATCTCGGCGGTGGCGGCCACCGGCGAGCACGCGGGGTGGCTCGGGGTGGAGCAGGGGAGCCCGCTCATCTCGATCACCCGGGTCGCGTTCGTCGACGACGGGACGCCGATCGAGCTGGCGCACAGCTGGACGCGGCCGGAGTTCCCGCTGTTCGCGAGGCTCGAAACGTGACGGTAGCCGTTTGTGCGGTGGATGTGGGCACGTCCGGGACCAGGGCCGCGATCGTGCGGGCCGATGGTGTGATCGTGCGTTCGGCGCGCCGGGCCCACCCCGGCACGGCGGGCGGCGGGTTCGACCCGGCCGAGCGCTGGCGGTTGCTGGCCGGGCTGCTGCGCGAGGTCACCGACGGCCTGCGCGAGCCGCCCATGGCGCTGGGCATCGCCGGGCATGTCGGCTGCGTGCTCGCCGACGACGCGGGCGATCCCGTGATCGAGGGCGCGAGCTGGTCGGACGCACGCGGCATCGACCTCGTGCGGCGAGCCTGGGCCGGAGGCCCTGCGCGACGGGCCGGGGGCGACGACGCCAGGCGGCCAGACTGCGGCGAAGGTCCTGAGCGGGGTCCTGAGCCGGGCCTTGAGCGGGCACTGCGGGTAACCGGCAGGCCCGAGCTCAGCGGGGGTGCGGTGCCGCTGCTGGCGTGGCTGACCGAGAACCGGCCCGAGGTTGCGCGGAAGGCCCGCTGGGCGCTGAGCCCCAAGGACCATCTGATCCTGCGGCTGACCGGTGTGGCCGCGACCGACGTCACCAGTGCCGCCTACACCCTGGGCTTCGACGTGGCCGCTCGCGAATGGTCGGTGCCGTTGATCGAGGCGGCCGGGGTGGACCCCGGGCTGTTCCCGCCCGCGTACGACGCCTCCGAGGTCGTCGGAGCGGTCACCGCCGAGGCGGCCGAGGCGACGGGCCTGCCCGCCGGGCTGCCGGTCGTGGCGGGGGGACCGGACGGCACGGCGGGGGCGGCGGCCGTGCTGGGCGCGCGTACAGACGTGATCGTGGACGTTGCGGGCACCACGGACGTGCTGAACAGGGTGCTGACAGACCCCGGTGGGGTGGCGGCCGGGGTGGCGGTGCTGAATCCGTACGTGATGCCGGGGTTGTGGGCGTGGGGCGGGCCGACCGGGATGACCGGGGGCGCGGTGGCGTACCTGCACAGGCTGCTCGGCCTGGGCGATCTCGCCCAGGCCCCGCCCGAGCTGACGGCCGCGATGGCGCGGCTGCCGCCGGGTTGCGCGGGACTGTCGGTGGTGCCGCTGGTCAGCGGCTCCCGTTTCCCCGACTGGCGGCCGGCCGAGCGCGGCGCCCTGTGGGGACTGGCCGAGCACCACACGCCCGCGCACGTCCTCAGAGCGACCCAGGAGGGCGCCGCCTACGTCGTCCGCACGGGTCTCGACCGCATAGACCCGCACGCCACGATGCCCGTCCTGCTGGCGGGCGGAGCCGCGCGATCGGCGGAGCTGTGCCAGTTGCGCGCCGACGCCACCGGCCGCCCCGTGCTCGCCGGCGCGGAGCCCGACGCGAGCCTGCTGGGCGCGGCCCTGTTCGCCCTGGCCGGAGCCGGTGTGTACGCCGACGCGCCCACCGCGCAATCCCATCTGGCCACGGCCACGAGCCGCTTCGAGCCCGATCCCGTACGGGCTGACCAGCACACCGGCCTCTACGAGCGGTGGCTGAGGACGAGGGCGTCCCTGCCCGCCTGAAGCCCGAGTTTTCTACCCTATTGACATGGGGTTTCGGTCAGGTAAATTACTCCCTCATAGAGTCTAGTTGTCTAGACAGAAATTGTTCCCCGGGGGAGACGAACCGGAAAGAGGCGCGATGGCCACCGACAAAGTTCCCCAGAATGCCCGCCGAGCGGCCCTGGCCTCGCTCGTCGGCACCGCCATCGAGTGGTACGACTACTTCATCTTCGGCTCGGCCGCGGCCCTGGTCTTCGGTGACCTGTTCTTCCCCGGCAGCAGCCCCATCGTCGGCACGTTGTCATCGTTCGCGGTGTTCGGCGTCGGTTTCCTGGCCCGCCCGCTCGGCGGCATCATCTTCGGCCACATGGGCGACCGGCTCGGCAGGAAGCGAGCCCTGGTCATCACGCTGATGATCACCGGCCTGTCCACCACGGCCATCGGCCTGCTGCCCACCGCCGATTCGGTCGGCATGCTGGCCCCGGTGCTGCTGGTGGTGCTCCGCCTGGTCCAGGGGTTCGGCGTCGGCGGCGAGTGGGGCGGCGCGGCGCTGGTCGCGGTGGAGAGCGCCCCGGAGGGCAAGCGCGGCAGGTACGGCGCGTTCCCGCAGATGGGCAACGCGATCGGCGTGGTGCTGTCCACCCTGGCCTTCGGCGCGGCCAGCGCGCTGCCCGACGAGCAGTTCCGCGCGTTCGGGTGGCGGCTGCCGTTCCTGGCCAGTCTGCTGCTCGTCGGGGTCGGCCTGGTGATCCGGCTGCGGCTGATGGAGACCCCGACGTTCCAGCGCATCCGCGACAGCGCACAGGTGGTGCGCTCACCGCTGAAGGACGTGCTGGCCACGCACCGCCGCGCGCTGGTGCTCACCACCGGCATGCGCATCTCGGAGAACGTCCTCGGCTACATCATCCTCACCTTCACCCTCTCGTACGCCACGCAGGAGATCGGCCTGGGCCGTTCGTCGGTGTTGTTCGCCACGGCGTGCGCGGCGGCGGTGGGCATCGGCAGCACCTACCTGTTCGGGGCGCTGTCGGACCGGATCGGGCGGCGGCCGGTGTTCCTGTTCGGCGCCCTGTTCGCCGCCGCCATGGCCTTCCCCTTCTTCTGGTTGCTCAACTCCGGCACCGCCGTGCTGGTCTGGCTCGGCATCGTGGCCTACTACTCGATCGGCGTCGGAGCCCAGTACGGCATCGAACCCGCCTACTTCGCCGAACTCTTCGACACCCGCGTGCGCTACAGCGGCATCTCGATCGCCTCGCAGGCCGCGGGCATCATCGCCGGCGGACTCACCCCGACCGTCGCGACCGCGCTGCTGGCCTGGTCCGGCGGCTCGTACTGGCCGGTCGCGACGTACATCATCGTCGCCGCGGCGATCACCGCCGTCGCCATCGCGTTCGCCCGCGAGACGGTCGGCGTCGACCTCGACGACGTACGCCAGGACCAGCCTTTGACCCCAGCCCCGACGAACATCGCAGGGAGATCATCCGCATGACGACCACCACCGGAAAAAAGGAGGCCCGTTACGAACTGGTCGAGGTGCCCGAGCCGCTCGGCCCGGTCGAGGTCGTGCTCGACGAGGCCAAGATCCGCTCGTACGCCTTCAGCCAGGACGACTACGGCTCCTGGTACTTCGGCCCCTCACCCTTCGGCGGCCCCGTCGCGCACCCGCTGGCGCTGGCCAACGACCTGCTGTTCCTGTTCTACGACAGGTACGACGGCAACACCGCGCAGGGCCTGCACACCCACGAACGGCTCACCTTCCACAACCCCGGCTTCGCCGGCGAGCGGGTCACGGTCAGCGGCGCGTACGTGGAGAAGTACGAGCGGCGCGGCAACGGCTACGTGGTGCTGGAGGCCGAGGCCAGGGGCGAGGACGGGCGGCTGCTGGTGAGCCACCGGGGTGTGGAGATCATGCGCGTGGTGGCCGGCAAGGTCGTCGGGCGCGGCAGCGCGGAGCCGTCGGGACGGCGGGTCGGGGGCCTGGTGCGGGCGGACGCGCCGGTGGCGGAGCGGGCCGCGCACGGGCTGCCCAAGGGGGCCGGGCTGCCGCCGCTGACCAAGCGCGTCTCCCAGGACCAGATGAACGTCTTCTCCTGGGCCGGGCAGCACTACTCCAACGTGCACACCAGCATCCACCGGGCCGCCGAGTCCGGGCTCGACCGCACCATCGTCCAGGCCCAGCAGCAGACGGGGCTGATCACGCGGGCGATGACGGACTTCTTCGGGGCGGCCTGGTTCACCAGCGGGCAGCTCGACCTGCGGTTCGTCGCTCCGGCGTACTGCGGAGAGGCGCTCACCGTGCGCGGCGCGGTGCTGGAGGAGAGCGGCGGGCGGCTGGAGCTGGAGGTCTGGGTGGACAAGGACGACGGCCGCAAGACGGCCTTGGGCTGGGCGAGCGCCGCGATCGGCGACTCGGACGAGCGGCCGGGGCAACTGCTGTGAGCGGGCCGCCCGACGGTGTGGAAGGAGCTGCTGTGAGCGGGCCGCCCGGCGGCGTGGAAGGAGCTGCTGTGAGCGGGCCGCTCGACGGCGTGAAGGTGCTGGACCTGTCGCGGTTCATCGCCGGGCCGTACTGCGCGATGTTGCTCGGCGACCTCGGCGCGGACGTCGTCAAGGCCGAGAAGCCGGGCACCGGCGAGGAGGCCAGGCTGATGCGGCCGCGCGCCGGCGACGAGAGCTTCTACCTGCTGGCCTTCAACCGCAACAAGCGCGGCATGACCGTGGACTTCCGCTCCCCTGAGGACCAGCGGCTGCTGGCCCGACTCGCCGAGCGGGCCGACGTGCTGGTGGAGAACTTCCGGCCGGGCACGCTGGAGAAGATGGGGCTCGGCCCGGACGAGCTGCTGCGCCGCAACCCGGGCCTGATCGTGGCCCGCTGCTCCGGGTTCGGGCAGGACGGGCCGCAGGCCGGGCGCACCGGGTTCGACGCGATCGCGCAGGCGGAGTCGGGGCTGATGAGCATCTCCGGCGAGCCGGGCGGCGAGCCGATGATGTCGGGGACGTTCATGGTGGACTACTCGGCCGGGATGCAGCTCACGATCGGGGTGCTGGCCGCCTACGCGGAGCGGCAGCGTACCGGGCGGGGGCAGGTGGTGGACGTGGCGCTGCTCGACACGGCGTTCTCGCTGATGATGACCTCGGCCACCGAGTACCTCATGCAGGGCCGCGAGACCGGGGCGGTGGGCAACCGCGACCGGTACGGCGCTCCGGGCAACACCTACCGCAGCGCCGACGGCTGGGTGCACGTCGTGGGCGGCAGCGATGCCCACTTCCCCCGGCTGCTGGCCGCCATGGACCGTCCGGAGCTGGCCGACGACCCGCGCTTCCGCACGCTGGAGGACCGGCTCGCCCATCGGGACGAGATCGACGCCATCGTGGAGCGGTGGACGTCGCGGCTGCCTGGGGACAAGCTCCTGGCGGTGCTGGAGGCGGCCGGGGTGCCCTGCGGGAGGGTGAACGGGGTGGCGCAGGCCGTACGCCATCCGCAACTCCGGCACCGCGAGCAGATCGTCGAGGTCGAGCACCCCGCGCTCGGCCCCGTGCCGCTGCCCGGCGTCACCGTGAAGCTCTCCAGGACTCCCGGCGCCGTCCGCCTGCCGCCGCCCCGGCTGGGCGAGCACACGGCGGAGATCCTGGCCGACTGGCTGCCCGGGTGACGGTGCGGCCATCAGGGCGATGGCCGCACCGGACGATCATTTCGCGAGGAGATGGAAGAAGACGTCCCCGCGTACGATCTCGAACGGGTCAGTGAGCAGGGCGCCGAGCTCGGCGATGTCGCTCGGCGTCCAGTTCCAGGCGTTCACCGCCCCGGCGATGAACAGCGGCCGCGTCCCGTCCCACCCTTCGATCTTCCTGAGCAACGTGTCCCGGTACTCCTGCGCCTTCCCCTGCGGCGAGAAGTTCCCGATCACGGGGATCCCGGCAGGCCGGATCTGCAGGTCGCCGCTCTCCCACGACTGGATGATGCCGCGCAGCGGCGTGTTCTTCCGGTACGACGCCACGATCCGCTCATCGAACGCCACCCAGCCATCGCCCTCCGGTTTGCGATGGTTGTAGGCATAGACCAGATCCATCCCGGTACGCCGGAGGAACCGCCCGGTCAGCTCGGTATAGGCGTCCACATCCTTCTCCGGCCACGACCCGGGATAGGTGTAGCCCGCGCCGGACGGGCCCGCGATCAGCAGGTCGTTGTCGGTGACCGTGCGCTGGTAGTACGCCAGCAGCGCGGGCCCGATCTCGGCCAGCAGCGGGCTGACCGTCCAGTTCGTCGGCACCCGGCCGCGCGCCGGGTCGTCCCACAACTCCCGCATCCTGCGCTGGCAGTACTGGACGTTGTCGCCCTCGCCGACCGTGAGCGTCAGGTAGACCTTGTTGCGCACGGTGGCCTGGGGCCTCGGGCGTACGCGGTCGGAGACCTTGGCGGCGACGCCCGCGTGGACGGTGGCGTTCATGTAGTAGTCGGCGGGCACCACCTCGACCGCGTGTTGCGAGGCCCGGTCCACGCCGCCCCACTCCCCGGCCACGTCGTTGGAGAACCAGCCCGCGTACGGCGTCGTGGGTTCGACCTTGCCGAGGATCTCGTCGAGCAGCTCACCCGTCTGCCCGCTGGGCGGCAGCCAGAACACCATGGCGCGCATCGCCACCGTGTAGTCGCGGAAGTACGGGAAAGGCTCGACCCGGGTCGGCGCGGTGGTGGTGGCGGTGACCAGGTACTGGTTCCACAGGTCCACCTCGACGAGCAGCTGCTTGGCGCCGGGCGGGGCGGTGAAGCGGTAGATGAAGTAGTTGCCGCCGTCGGCGAAACGGTTGGCGTCCCCGCCGAGGGCCGAGTTGAGGCCGTCGAAGAGGTACGGGGTCTCGGCCTCCGTACCGGGGGTGAACGAGGCGATCTGCGTCCCGTCGGCCTTGACCACGACCGAGCCGACCGAAGCGCCCCAGCCGTCGTCGCCCAGGGAGTCCTGGAAGCGCAGGTAGACGCCGTCCTGACCGGTCAGCTCCTGGCTGAGGTCGAACGTGCGCACCTCCCGGTTGGAGGAGTCCCTGATCCGCTCGCTCTCCCTTGCGACCTCGCGCCACTGGACGTCGCCCACCTTGACCGTCCTGGTCGGGGGCAGGCCGCTGAGCAGGGCGTGGGTGCAGCGGGGGAACAGGGTGTCGAGCTGCCAGCGGTAGGTGGCGAGCACGTCGCCGGGGTCGAACCGGCCGCGCAGGTCGGTGATGGTCTTGAGGCCGTACTGGGCGGCCTGCTCGGCGGTGGCGGCGACGGCGCTCTCCAGGCCCGCCAGGGTGGTGGCGACGTTCACCGAGTCCGGTACGGCCGGGTCGTGCAGGATCGCGCCCCTGACCTCATTCTTGTAGCGGGTGATCAGGTCGAGCGGGCGGTCGTGGCGGGTGACGGTGGCCCCGGTGCTCGGCAACCAGCGGACGTCGTAGTTCTCGGGGGTGTAGTTGAAGTACAGGCGGGGGCGGCGCCGGTTGACGACTCCCTGGAGGGTGGTCAGGAGTAACTGGTCGTTGCCGTGCAGGGTGCTGATGTCGGCGAAGTCCAGGCGGGTGGGGCGGCCGAAGCCGGGCAGGAGGGGGGCTTGGGCGCGGGCCGCGGCGGGGGAGGCGGGCAGGGTGAGCCCGAGTCCGCCGGCCGCCAGGACCACGCCGTTCGCCCAGAGGAAACTACGTCGAGACACCATCGGTTCACTGCTCCTGTGGGGGGAGAACCAGGGCATGACAGCGTTGTCATCCGTGAACGTAACAACGTGACGGGTTGTTGTCCATGCTGTAAAAGGGACCGTACTTTCGGCCGGTGTCGCGCTCGGGTGCTGGCTCCTAGCCTGAGCGGTGTGCGTGGTCGTCAGCCGAAGTGCGGTGGGTGGTGGGCTACGGGCGACCGTAAAGCAAGCAAGCTTTTGGTTTATAAGTTGATCACGCCGGGTAAGGCCGACGGTGAATTCTGAGCTGCCTGAATCTCAGGAGCCACAGATGTCCCGTATCACGCTCACCCCTGCCGCCCTTGAAGCACTGCTCGGCGAAGAAGTGATCTTCTTCGACTGGCATGTCACCGGCCTGTGTTGCGCGGACGCGGGGGAGTTCTCGGTAAGGCCGCTGCGCCGATCCCGCCTGCCCCGCCGGGCTCGCCCCCTCAGGACGACAGAGGCGAAAGAGTTGGTGTACGCCCATCCGACCGCCTGGGTGCATCTCGCCGAGCTTCCCGTCACGATCGACTGCCGTCCGCTGTGGCGCTGGCGGCGTTTCGTCACCGATCTGCCACCGGACGCCGGTCTGCGCTGCTGCCTGGGGCGCCCTATATAGCCCGATATATGGGAGGTAACCGGTGAAGCTGCGTTCCATCATCATCTGGTCGGCGGTGGCCATCGTCGGGGCCGTGGGGTGGGCGGTGCTCGCCCTGTCCAGAGGCGAGAACGTCAACGCGGTGTGGCTCCTGTGCGCCGCGCTCGGCTCGTACGCCATCGCCTACCGGTTCTATGCCCGCTTCATCGTGCGCAAGGTGCTGCGCGCCGACGACCGCAGGGCCACCCCCGCGGAGCGGCTCGACAACGGCATCGACTACCAGCCGACCGACCGCCGCATCCTGTTCGGTCACCACTTCGCCGCCATCGCCGGAGCGGGGCCGCTGGTCGGGCCCGTGCTGGCGGCGCAGATGGGTTACCTGCCCGGCACCATCTGGATCGTCGCCGGGGTGATCTTCGCCGGGGCCGTGCAGGACATGGTGATCCTGTTCTTCTCCATGCGGCGCAACGGCCGCAGCCTCGGGCAGATGGCCCGCGACGAGATCGGCCCGGTGGGCGGGGCGGCGGCGCTGATCGCGGTCTTCGCCATCATGATCATCCTGCTCGCCGTGCTGGCGCTCGTCGTGGTCAACGCCCTGGCGCAGTCGCCGTGGGGTGTCTTCTCCATCGCCATGACCATCCCGATCGCCCTGTTCATGGGCTTCTACCTGCGGGTGATCAGGCCGGGCAGGGTCGTCGAGACCACGGTGATCGGGGTCGCGCTGCTGCTCCTGGCGATCGTGGCCGGAGGCTGGGTGCAGGGGTCGAGCTGGGCGCCGATCTTCACGCTGAGCCCGTCCGCGCTGTCCTTGTGGCTGATCGCGTACGGGTTCGTCGCCGCCATCCTGCCCGTCTGGATGTTGCTGGCGCCGCGCGACTACCTGTCGACGTTCATGAAGATCGGCACCATCGTGCTGATCGCGATCGGCATCGCCGTCACCATGCCGGCCATGCAGACCACCGCCTTCACCGACTTCGCCTTCAGCGGCAAGGGGCCGGTGTTCGCCGGGTCGTTGTTCCCGTTCGTGTTCATCATCATCGCCTGCGGGGCGCTGTCGGGCTTCCACTCGCTGATCTCCTCCGGCACGACGCCCAAGATGATCCAGAAGGAGACCCAGGTACGGATGATCGGCTACGGCTCCATGCTCATGGAGTCGTTCGTGGCCATCATGGCGATCACGGCGGCCTGCGTGCTGAGCCCCGGGCTCTACTTCGCGATGAACTCCCCGGCCGGCGTCGTCGGGGCCACCGTGCAGACCGCCTCTGAGGCGGTCGCCAACATGGGCTTCGTCATCACGCCCGAGCAGTTGCAGGCGGCCGCGACGGCCGTACAGGAGGAGACGCTGATCGCCAGGACGGGCGGCGCGCCCACGCTGGCGGTGGGCATCTCGCAGATCTTCTCCGGCTTCCTCGGGGGAGCGGGGCTGCAGGCGTTCTGGTACCACTTCGCGATCATGTTCGAGGCGCTGTTCATCCTCACCACGGTGGACGCGGGGACGCGGGTGGGGCGGTTCATGCTCCAGGACACGCTCGGCAACCTGTGGAAGCCCCTCTCGCGGGTGAGCTGGTGGCCGGGGCTGGTCGCGGCCAGCGCCGTGGTCGTGGCGGCCTGGGGGTACTTCCTCTACCAGGGCGTCAACGACCCGCTTGGCGGGATCAACCAGCTCTTCCCGCTGTTCGGCATCGCCAACCAGCTCCTGGCCGCCGTGGCGCTCACCGTGGCCACGACCTTGCTGATCAAGAGCGGGCGGCTCAAATGGGCCTGGGTGACCGGGGTGCCGCTGGCCTGGGACGTGGCGGTCACGCTGACCGCGAGCTACCAGAAGGTCTTCTCGACCGACCCCACGCTGGGCTTCTTCGCCCAGCGCGACCGCTACCAGACGGCGCTCGACCAGGGGAAACTGCTCGCGCCCGCCAAGACGACCGACGCGATGCAGCAGGTCGTGCTCAACTCGACCGTGGACGGCGTCCTGGCGGCGCTGTTCGCGGTCCTGATCATCGTGGTGATCGCCGACGCGGCCCGCGTGTGGACCAAGGCGATCAGGACGCGGGAGCCGCTGCCGAGCACGGAGGCGCCGTTCGAGGAGTCCAAGATCCTCGCCCCGGCCGGGCTCATCGCCACGCGTGAAGAAAGGGAGATGATGGCCAAGGCGCCCTGAGTCAGGGCGCGAGCCAGCCCTCCGTGGGCCAGCTCTCGCGCCTCCAGGCGCTGTCCCAGAACATCCACTCGTACGCCGCCGCCCGGCCGTACGCCCGCGCCATCGCCTCGCGGGTGTCCGGGTCGGCGGCGTTCGCGAGCCGGTCGGCGATGCCCTTGGCCTGCTCGACGGAGGCCGCGAAGGTGGGGTCGGCGTAGGTGGAGATCCACTTGCCGTACGGGTGCCCGGGGACGGCCTTCGTCAGCAGCGCCGTACCGACGTCCTGGTAGATCCAGAAGCACGGCAGCACCGCCGCCGCGATCACCGGGTACGGCGCGGTGAGCGCCGTGGCCTGTAGGAACGACGCGTACGCCAGGCACGTCGGCGAGGTGGCGACACCGGTCGCGTCCTCGATGTACCCGGCGTGCAGCAGCCGCTCGGCGGCCAGCGCCGTGTGCGCGCTCTGGGCGAAGAACGCCGCGTCGGCCGGATCGGTGGCGCGGGCGGAGGCCGTGGCCAGCGCCTTGGCGTACGCCTCCAGGTAGCGGGCGTCCTGCACCATGTAGAACGCGAAACGGTCGCGTTCGAGCGTGCCGTCGCCGAGCCCTTCGAGGAAGGGATGCCCGTGGATGGCCTTCATCAGATCGGCCGTGCGCAGCCACATGTCATCGCAGAACATCGCGTCTCTTTTCACTAGATTGCGTGGAAGTAGCTCAGGTGCGCAGCTCATGGGGCAGGTGGCCCTGGTCGTTGAAGTAGAGCAGGGCGGGCGGACGGTCAGGGGAGTAGCGGATGGCGGTCAGGGCGGCGTTGCCGTGGTTGAGGCCGAGCCAGCGCCACGGCGGGGCGTACTGGGAGTCCCTGACCAGCCAGGCGGCCAGGAAGTTGTGCGTCACCACCAGTTCGTGGCGGGTCTCGTCCACCGGTCCGGTGAACAGGTCGAGGGCCTCGTCGGCGAGCTTCTGGTCCGCGCCGGGGAACTGGCCGACGAAGGCGAGGAGGCGGTCGGCGTACTGCGGGGGCAGTTCCGCCCTGGTCGGCGCGTACGGGACGTAGTCTCCCGCGGCCTCCGACACGTGCAACGGCACCTCGGGGAGGTGCTCGCCGATCAGGCGGGCGGTCTCGGCGGCCCTGGGCAGGGGGCCGTGGTGGATCGCGGTGAGAGGGACGCCCCGCAGGCGCTTGCCGAGCAGCGCCGCCTGGCGGCGGCCGGTGTCCGACAGGCCGCTCTCGTCCGGCGTGGCCTCGCCGTGACGGGTGAGGTAGAGGTAACGGGTCATGCGGACCATTGTGGCCTGGGATGTTGACCATACGTTCGAGTGTGGGCATCGTAGGGCGGGTGGCCGCTGATGAGACACGCGACGAGGTCGCCCTGACCAACCTCGACCAGCCGTTGTTCGACGGCGCGGACGCGACCAAGCGCGACCTGGTCGACTATCTCGACGCCGTCCGCGACCGCATCCTGCCCGCCCTGCGCGACCGCGCCCTGTCGGTCATCCGGGTACGCCCGGGGCAGGAGCCGTTCGTGCAGAAGAACCTGCCCAAATACGCCCCCGACTGGATGCGGTCGGTGACGGTGTGGGCGGATTCGTCGCGCAGGCAGGTGACGTACGCGTTGTGCGACGACCGGCGCACGCTGCTCTGGTTCGCGAACCAGCGGGCGGTGGAGTACCACCCGGCGCTGTTCGTCGGCGAGCATCCCACGCACATGATCCTCGACCTCGACCCGCCGGAGGGCGACTCCTTCGCGATGGCCGTGCGCGGCGCGTTCCTGGTCAAGCAGGCCCTTGACGATGCCGGGCTGGCGGGGGCGGTGAAGACCAGCGGGGCCAAGGGCGTGCACGTGTTCGTGCCCGTGGTGGAGGGCACCTCGCCCCACGACCTGGCGGCGGCCACCCGCGCCCTGGCCGCGCGTGCCGAACGGGTGGATCCGAAGGTGGCCACCACGGCGTTCATCCGCGAGGACCGCGAGGGCAAGGTCTTCCTCGACTCCACGCGCGCGGGCGGCGCCACGATGGCGGCCGCCTACAGCCCCCGCATCCGCCCCGGCGTGCCCGTCTCCTTCCCCGTGGCCTGGGCGGACCTGGATCGGGTGGCGCCTCTGGACTTCACGATGCGTACCGCGCCCGGCCTGCTGGGGGAGGCCGATCCGTGGGCCGAGCACATGCCGGCGCCGCAGCGGTTGCCGGACGACCTCGTGGCGGAGGGGCACACGATTCCGGTCGCCCGCGTCGCGGCCATGCACGAGGGCAAACGGCGGAAGGCCCGCGCCCGTCGCGGGGAGTGAATGTCCGGATTTTGACGCATTAGTGGGTCTTCTCAGGGATTCTTCGCCGGGTTACGTTCCGTTCGCGGCGGCTCGGGGGAATTGCCGGCGCGATCTCCTGTCCATCTGTGGGGGGAATCCCGTATGCGAAGAACGCTCATCGTCCTGATCGCCGCTCTCGCCTTACCGCTGACCATGGCTGTACCGGCCAGTGCGGGCGGGCTCGACGACGTGTTCGCCAAGCTGCTCGTCAAGCAGGTCAAGGGAGCCAACGCCAAGAAGCACCTCCAAGCCCTGCAGGCCATCGCGAACGCCAACGGCGGCACCCGCGCCGCCGGCACACCCGGTTACAACGCCTCCCGCGACTATGTGGCGGGCAAGCTGCGCAAGGCCGGATACAAGGTCACGTTGCAGCCGATCAACTTCGTCGAGAGCTGGTCGGAGAACTCGCCGCCGGTCCTCGACCTCACCGCGCCCACCGCGAAGTCCTACTCGCCCAACAACGACTTCTTCACCTTCCAGCCCTCCCCGTCGGGCGACGTGACCGCGCAGGTCCAGGGCGTGGACCTGACGCTGCCGCCGAGCCCGGCACCCACCTCGACCAGCGGCTGCGAGGCGGCGGACTTCACCGGCTTCGTGGCCGGCCGGATCGCCCTCATCCAGCGCGGCACCTGCCCCTTCGTCAACAAGGTGCAGAACGCCGCCGCGGCGGGCGCGGTCGGGATCATCGTCTTCAACGAGGGCCAGCCCGGACGTACGGACGCCTTCCCGCTGGACATCGGTGAGTGGCGGGCCGGCATCCCCATGGTCTTCGCCGACTTCGCCGTGGGCAACGAGCTGGCCGCCACGGCGGGCGCCACCGTCCACCTGAAGGTCGACGCCAACCTCGTGCTCGGCACGAACGACAACGTGATCGCCGAGTCCCGCTTCGGCGACCCGCGCAACGTCGTCATGGTCGGCGCGCACCTCGACAGCGTGCCCGAGGGGCCCGGCATCAACGACAACGGCTCCGGTACGGCGTCGATCCTGGAGATCGCAGAGGAGATGGCGCTCTACCCGGTCAAGAACAAGGTCCGCTTCGCGTTCTGGGCGGCCGAGGAGATCGGGCTGCTGGGCTCCGACCAGTACGTGGCGTCGTTGTCGGAGGCGCAGCGGGACCGCATCAGGGTGTACCTGAACTTCGACATGGTCGCCTCGCCGAACTACGCCTACATGTTGTACGACGGTGACGACTCCGACGGCGAAGGCTCCCCGGCCGGTCCGCCCGGCTCGGACCGGATCGAGCAGATACTGACGTCCTTCTACGGCTCGCGCTCACTGCCCACCATCGGCACCGACTTCGACGGCCGCTCGGACTACGGGCCGTTCATCGCGGTCGGCATTCCGGCCGGCGGCATCTTCACCGGCGCGGAGGGCATCAAGACGGCCGAGGAGGCGGCGCTGTTCGGCGGGACGGCGGGGGTGGCGTACGACGTCTGCTACCACCAGGCGTGCGACACGATCGCCAACATCAACGACACGGCGCTCGACGTGGACCTGGACGCCATCGCCGACTCGACGGCCCGCTTCGCCTTCAGCCTCCGCGGCATCCCGCAGCGGGTGGCCGCGAAGACGGCGGCTGCTCTGTCGCCGGAGAGCACAAGCTGACCGGCCTCACGGTCTGACGGCATCCGGCCGGGTGGGTATGTCTGCCCACCCGGCCGAATCGTCCGGGGGTTATCGGGTGATCTTGACGTCGTCCACCCCTGCCTCCACCAGGGAGGCTCCCGAGGCGTCGGCGGCGTCGATGAGGATGCGGACCGTCTGACCCGCGAAGGCGTTCAGGCTGGCCGTGGCGGTGGCCCAGGCGCCGTTGCGGTTGGTGGCCGCGCCCGCCTGGTTGAGCACGGTGGTCGTGGTGGTGCCGACCACGCGTACCCGGAGGTAGTCGGCGCTGGAGGCGTTCGAGCCGTGCGCCAGGTACCAGGAGAGCGAGAGGTTCAGCGCGCCCGTCGACGGCAGCGTGATAGGTGGCGACTGGATCGAGGTGATGCCGCCGTCGATGTCGAAGTCGCCGACGGCGGTGCCCGCCAGGGGGCCCGTGACCAGGTCGTTCGTGCCGCTGACCGTGGTGCCGA